>JAKASN010000076.1 GCA_021819025.1 Actinomycetes bacterium
CCCGCATGGAACGCTACGTCGAAAATTCAGAACTATTCACTGAACGCTAAGTTTGTTTTACCGCCGCGGCGGTGAAGTTGCCAAAAGGAAAGGTTGCCTTTAGATGGACCGAATCGTCTCCGAGGGACACTATCTCGATGGTGTGGCGCTGATTGACAACCATTGCCACAGCATTACTTTCCGAGAGCTTTCACGAGATGAGTTTGAAGATAATCTCACCGAAGCACCGACCCGGGCTTCTGCGATAACCTCGACCTTCGATTCCGCTGCGGGACTTACCCTTCTCAAAGAGTGCGGTCGCCTTCTTGGTCTTGAAGCTCCCGTGGATGCGCAAAGTTATCTGCGTGCCCGAGGGGCGATGGCGCCCGAGACGCTGGCAGCAAGCTTTTTCGCCGCCGCCGGTGTGGAGGTGTTGATGGTCGACGAAGGATACAACTCTGCCTACCTCGCGACCACGGATCGGCTTGAGGAGGTCTCAGGTGCGAAGGCGTTGCGGGTTTTGAGGCTTGAAACCCTTGCTGAGCAAGTCTTGGCCGCCACGATGAGCGCGACTTCGTTTTATGACGACTTCACGGCGGCTGTTACCCAGGCTGCGTCTGGGGCTATCGGGCTAAAGTCGATTGCGGCTTACCGTTTTGGATTGGATCTCGACGCTGACATCGCGACACCCAGCGACGTCGCAGTTGCTGCCGAGGCAGTCGTTGCGGACCTCAAATCGGGTGGCGCGGGGAGAATTTCGAGTCGCACCCTGTGCAGTTTTATCGCTCACGCGGCAGTTCGGGCGACTAAATTGCCGATACAGTTCCATGTTGGCTACGGTGATCCAGATCTTCAGCTTGATCGCTGCAACCCTGCGCTGCTCACCCCCTTCATTCGCACCGCGGACACCCTAGGGATACCGGTGATTCTTTTGCACTGCTATCCATATCAGCGCGAAGCAGCGTATCTCGCCTCCAGCTTTGCGAATGTCTATTTTGACCTGGGGTTGGCCATGAACTTTGTCGGACACAACGCCCCGAGAATTTTTTCCGAAGCGCTGGAACTAGCGCCATTTTCCAAGGTGCTCTACTCCTCCGACGCTTACGGCCTTGCCGAGTTGCACTTTCTCGGATCGTTGGCTTTTCGGAGAAGCGTGGAGTACTACCTCGCCGACTTGCGCGATCGCGAACTGGCGGATGGGGCCTACCTGTCGCGACTGGCTTTGATGTTTGCCCGAGACAATGCGACGCGCGCCTACCGGCTCTAGAACGGCGTTTTCAAGGGCATCCGGTGCCGCCCGGGGCGATCGGCTCTAAGTGGGCTGATATCGGGCCGCAGTGATGTTTGAGGCGTTCTCGGTTTTGGAGGAATCGAAGGAAGATACGAAGCAATAGCGGTCGCCGCGTACGGTAGTCTCGCGGTACTCTAGCTGCTCCTCGCCAAAGTAGGTGGTTCGCTGGATCGAGAAGGCTGCGGTGGGTTCGTCGCACCCCAGGAGATCCATCTCCTCCTGGTTCAAAATGACTGGCGAAAGGCGCTCCTCGCCCTTGGTTGGGACGATTTGGGCGAGCTTCTCAAGCTCATCGTAAAGACCGGTATGTTCAAAATTCACCCCTAAAAGTGGGTAGGCGAATTTCATCGGTATGAATACTTCGTCGATGGCAACTTCCAGGTTGCCGGCGAAGCGGAGGCGCTCGAGGTGGAAAAACTCATGATCTTCGGGGACCTGGAATTTGCGGGCCAGTTCTGGCCTTGTCACGCGATCCTGAACGATGACTTTGGAGCCCTGGGTATGGCCGGCTCTTTCGAGCTCACGGAAGAGCGAATATACCGTGCCAAGCTGTTGCTCAAAGCGAGCTTCGGTGAGAATTGTTCCTCGGCCACGGTGCCTTATCACCACGCCGTCTTGCTCAAGGCGTCTTACCGCCTCGCGCACCGTCTGGCGAGAGACCTTGTACTGTTCGATCATCTCCTTGTCGGTGGGGAAGCGGTCGACGAACTCCCCTGCGGCTATCCGCGACTTCAGGTCTTCGAGCAGTTGTGCCCAAAGTGGCAAGGGGCTATCACGATCCAAGATCACTCCTCGGTAATTGCTTCAAATCTAATCTAGATAATCAACTGCCTATGGTATCGCAGCCAGCGAAGATTTCATAATGAAGTCCTCTTGGCGCAGCAGGTCCCTGAAGGTGAACTTCCCAGCCATTCTTTTGTCTCCCAAATGCCATGTGCGAAGCGAAACTCTCATAGCTTCATGAGCCGCGCGGCATTTTCATAGAGCACCTTGCGCATCCAGGTTTCACCAAGTTCGAGGTTTGCCAGCGCCTCGATCTGGTTTGCATAGCAATAAGGGATGTTTGGAAAGTCGCTCCCGAGAAGAATTTTGTCGCCGAGTGTCAGGAGTTGGTTTCGCAATCGTGGTGGAAACGGCGAGCTAGCTTCGGTAAAGTTCGTGAAAACCATAGTGGTGTCGAGATAGACGTTCGGGTAGATCGCTGCCAGATCAAGAAATGCTTCATAGTCAGGATTTCCCATGTGGGCGATGATCAACGTCAAAGATGGAAATCGATCCAACACTTCAGTGATCGGGCCAGGCCCGGTAAATTCGCCTGGAGCGGGACCGGATCCACAGTGGATCACGACGGGGATTTGGGTGTCTTGAAGAAGCTTCCAGACCCCGTCGAGGAGCTCGTCGCGAGGATCGTACTTGCCGACCTGGAGATGGGCTTTAAATAATTCCGCTCCAGATGCAATGGCATCCCGGACGTACGACTCGACCCCTGATTCGGGAAAGAACGTCGCGGATTGGAAACTCGCGGGGTTGGCTTGAGCGAAGGAGGCCGACCAATCATTTAGCCATTGAGCCATCGAGGCCTTATGGGGATAGCACAGCGCGCCGTAACGCACTACCCCCATTTCGGCTAAGAGTTCGATGCGCTCTTGTTCCCCGAGACGGTATTTGACATGCCAGGTCGATCCGATCAGCGGTCCGGCACTGGCGAAGTATTCCCAGACTTTGCGCATTACGTTGTCGGGCATAAAGTGCACGTGGAGGTCGATGATGCCGCTGAGGCCGAGACTCGCGGCGTAACCGCGGACACCACTGTCGTCTAAAGATATTTTGGCGCCCAACAAGACCCCTCTTCTGCTTCCCAAGGGCTAGTGGTGGTGATCAGCGGGGAAAGCCACCGTAATCGGGCGCCCCGCGTAACTCTCATAGCCTGGGACGCGCTGGCGATAGATACACAAATCACAGCTCATGTGGACCTCCCCGGCTTCGGCTTCGCGGATTTGGCGGCGCATGAGTTGGACGAGCACCGCGTGCGCCCCAAGCGGCCCAAGAAGGTCCATGCCGGTGTCTTGATGTGACGCCGACCATTCCCGTGCTTGGGACCAGATGCGATCCGGAAGGGCTCCCGGGAAGAGAAAGTACGGCATGACCACAATATGGCGCGCCCCGAGGCGATACAGGCGGTCCAGGCCCTCGGGAACCGAGGGCCTGGCGATGGAGATGAAGGAGCACTCCAGCAGTGAGATGGCATAAAACTCTTGGAGGAGACGCCCGATCTTATAAAGGTCGGAGTTGGCATCTGGGTCGCTCGCGCCGCGCCCCACCAAGAGGATCCCAGTCGGTGAGGCGACTGAAGCACTCATCATGGCTGGAGATTGCGAAGCACCTTGGAGATAGAACGCCTCGAGAAGCTCCGGCGTCACCCCAAGATCGCCGCCATAGAAGAATTGCACCTTTGGATAGGCGATCCGCGCCATTTCGACTGCGCCAGCGATGTCGGATTTGGCATGTCCGGCCCCGAGAAGGACGAGAGGTACCATGGTCACCGAGCTAACATGTTCGTCGATAAGATTGCTGAGGCCCTCTTCGATGGTGGGATGGGCGAGCTCGAGATAGCCGTAACCGACCTTGCGATCTGTGAGCACCTCGCGAAGTGACGCCACGGTCTTGGCGAGTTCCGCCTGACCAGCTTCTGACTTAGTGCCGTGACCGACGACAAATACCGCGGGTGGCACTATATCGCATTCTTTGATGCAGCGTCGGAAAACTCGCCGACGCCGATCGCGGCTTCAAAGGAATAGATGCCCGCAGCCATGCGTGCAATGGCGTTGAAGGCCGCAGCAGTCATCGCTGATCCTCCACGTTGACCCCGGTTAGTGATCGAACTAATGCCGCTCTTGGCCAGGGCGTCCTTAGCCTCGGATGCCCCCACGTATCCAACCGGAAGTGCAATTACTGCTGCGGGATCAATAGTGTGGCTTTGGGCGAGTTCGATGATCGACGCAAGCGCCGTGGGAGCGCACCCCACCACGAATATCGATCTCGATGGCCGAGATCGGGCCGCGAGTTCGATTCCAAGTTGGGTGCGTGTCTTGTTCTTCTGGGCACTGGGGACTTGGGCCAACATGCAGAGGGGCGATGGCGCATAAATTGCGCTTCTCACCATTTCCACGTCGGTAATGACAGCAGACTCGGACTGAAGGGCCGCAATGGCAGCGGGGATCGCTCCAGGCGAGATGAGGATCGTCTCAGCGATGGAAGGGTCGGCACAGGAGTGGATGATACGCGCGACAACTTCGCGCTCTTGGCGCCCATATCCGGAAAGATCCACGGTAGCAGCGATGATCCGCATGCTCTCTGTCTCGATAGCGTTCCCGGCGAGTTGCTGGCTGAGTCTTTGTTTGCTTGGCACTTCAAATCAACAATCTAAGGCAGTTTCGGAACTTTTGAACCACCGGAGTGATTCGGATGTGGCGCGAGCCTCATGAGAACGATCGCGCCGGAGTCTTTAAGGTCATCTCTGCTAGACGCGAGAGCCCCGAGTCGAACCTTGGGACCTCCCTGGAACAAGTGCCCGCTGGAGATCTCGATGGTAGCTTTGGATGTCATGGAGAGCTTTCGCACCTTGGTCGATGAAAAATTTCGTAACAATGCCCTGGGAACGTTGATGCAATACGTGTCTATTCCGAGTCTCTCGCCGGCGTTCGATGCCGAGTGGGAAGCCAGTGGGGCGATCGAAGGGGCGATGGAGCTTCTGGCGCGCTGGGCGCAATCTCGAGAGATACCTGGTCTAAGCGTAGAGATATCACGCCTTGAAGGACGTACTCCGGCTATGGTCATCGAGGTCGCCCCTAGCGCCGCTTCTTCAGAGACGGTTCTCATCTATGGCCATCTCGACAAGCAGCCTGCCACTGCGCCGTGGCTGCACGGTAGCGATCCGTTTTTGGCTCGGAGGGATGGTGACAAGATCTTCGGCCGAGGCGTGGTCGACGACGGATACGCAATCTTTGCCGCGCTATCGGCGATAGAAGCCCTGGCTGCTACAGCTTCTCCATATCCACGCTGCGTCGTTTTGATCGAGGCCAGCGAAGAGAGCGGCAGCCCAGATCTCAACGCTCACCTTGATGCACTCGAGGCGCAACTCGGCGATGTCGCGTTGGTGGTCTGTCTGGACTCGGGTGGCTTGGATTTTGAGCGCCTTTGGATCACCACTTCACTGCGCGGCAATCTCGTGCTTACCATTGACGTTGCGGTTCTCGATCACGGAGTGCATTCCGGTGAAGCTGGTGGCGTGGTCCCGTCGTCGTTTCGAATCCTGCGCCAGCTCCTCTCGCGGATTGAAGACCAAACCACAGGAGAGGTAATCGTCCCAGAGCTGAGTGCGGAAATTCCCGAGTTGTATCGTCGCCATGCCACAAATCTCGCCACCGAACTGAACGACCCGTTGAGTCGCGCTTTCCCTTTGGTGGGCGGCTTGAAACTTCTCGGAGCCGATGCCACCGAGCGAATACTCAACCAGACTTGGCGCCCCGCTCTGGCTCTGACCGGGATAGAGGGGATTCCCGACACCGCCTCGGGCGGCAATGTGCTCCGGGCGGGGACCAAGGCGAAGATTTCCGTGCGCCTGCCACCTAGTGTCGATGCACTCCAAGCCAATGCGGTTCTCGAAGATCTCCTGGGGGCCGACCCTCCCCATGGAGCCTCGGTAACCGTAGCGTCAGAGTCGCCTGCTCAAGGCTGGGTCGCTCCGCCGCTTTCACCGTGGCTGGAGGAGGCGTTAACTTTGGCTTCGATGGATGGCTTTGGCAAGGCGCCGGGTTTTTGTGGGGAAGGCGGTTCGATACCATTCCTTGCCGCACTTACCGAGCGATTTCCACATGCCGATTTTGTGGCCACCGGAGCGCTCGGCCCATCTTCTAACGCCCACGGACCGGATGAATCGCTGTCGATTTCCACCGCCGTGGGGGTCTCCGTGGCTCTTGCGCATCTCATCCAAGCGGCATCTTCACATCCATGACTGGTGCGAATCCGCACCGTTGGGGAGTGCGGGGACCGAGTTGATATCGCAGGCGATCGCCTTAGCTCGATGCAAGTGACGGTACCAGTGCGCCACAGGGGCAAATCTCCACGCACTCCCAGCAGGAGGTGCATCTTTGTGCATCGATGAGGATGCCTGAAGGTGCTCGGGAGAGTGCCCGATGTGGACATGTCACCAAACAGGCCCCACATCCCGAACAAGCAGAGAGGGAAAAGGCAAGCAGAGGCCGATTTGTCTGCGAGGTTTCCACCTTGGCCCCATCCACGAGTACCTTTAGCACGCGAGAGCCTTTCATGGTGCCTTGGTGCGCAAGTAGCCACGCGGCGTGATGAATTTGGGGCCGCTGAGATAACTCTGCGAGGAGCCAACCAATACCACACAACTCATGTCAACCGTGGTGGGGTCAAATTCGGCGATGGTGGTGACACTTACTTTCTGGTGATCTCGGTAGGCATCTTTGACCACCCCGACTGGGGTGTTTGACGGACGATGGTTGGCGAGAATTTCCAGGGCCCGTCCAAGCTGCCAGTCTCTCCCTCGGGAGCGCGGATTGTAGAAGATCACCACGAAGTCGCTTTCAGCGGCGGCAATGACGCGCTTTTCTATCACGTCGAATGGGGTGAGGAGGTCGCTCAAGGAGATGTAGCAGTGGTCGTGCCCGAGGGGAGCCCCGAGCAAGGAACTGGCCGCGAGCGCCGCAGTTATTCCAGGAACAACCTCGATATCGAAGTTCAAAGCCGCGAGATCATCGGCGCTTGCCAATTCATAGGCCAACGTAGCTAGGGCATAGACGCCGGCATCTCCGGAGCCAAGCAGGACGACCTGGTAACCGTCTTTGGCGAGCTCAAGCGCACGGCGTGCCCGCGCGGTCTCTTCGCCGATGGGGCTCGACTCAAGATACTGGTTCGCCGAGACGAGAGCTTTGATGCTTGTTATATAGGCCTCAAAACCAATGATCGCATCTGCTTGGGAGATTCTTTGCGCCGCACGCGGAGCGACGAGATCCAATGCTCCGGGACCCGTTCCGCAAATGCTAAGGCGCCCCCGCGCAGATGCACGCGCTATCGATGCGGTGGCGTGGCTGTTTTTCTGCTTTTTCACCACCAGGGTAGCTGCGGCTCCAGCCCCAGCCAGCGCCGCAGCCTCTGCCACCGAAGGGGTGCCCAGGTAGGATCGGACAGTCTCGCTCGGTGTGGGAACTTCGATGAGGGCGAGATCGTTGGCCTCAAACGATAGCACGGGATAGCCGAGGGCGAGAATGGCCGGGTGTGTGGAGCGGCTTGTCACCGTGGCTAGCGCTATGAGAGCCCGCGCGTGTATCCCTGCAGCTGTAAG
>JAKASN010000077.1 GCA_021819025.1 Actinomycetes bacterium
ACTCGACGAGGTATGCGAGCGACTAGGTGTGCAACGCTTGAGCGGCCTGCACTGCTATGACGTATTCGCCGGTGCGGACAAGATCGAGGAGATCTTTTCCGACGAGCCGGGAACTTACCTGCTGACGGATTTTCTCATCCAGAGTTTCCGCAAGACGGTAATCTCCGAACTTGGGCTCGATCGCTACCCGGAACTCCTTGGCGACTACTTCGGCCACTACAGGCGGGTGGTCTGGATAGCGCAGAGGCCGTCTCCCAAGCTCGCCGACGAGGCACAATCAATCGCAGCGATGCTCGGGCTGCCTTTGGTTACTATTCCAACTGGTGGCCATGGACTCGAGTTAGCCCTAGAGAGCCTTATTGAAAATTCTGCTGTAATCGGAGGTAAAATGCGAAGCGACGGAGATCTACTTGGAGAGGGCGAATTCGCCCACGCGCTATGACTGGCGAAAAGCGTAGCTTGGGCACGCTTTTGGAGCATTCCAGACTTGAGGTAATTCCCACCAAGGACGTAGCAGACGCGGTGGTGAAGTGGGTTCCGCGGGACGTACTGCTAACCGTGACAGCGTCGCCGGTTAAGGGGCTTGAGGCAACCCTTGCACTGACGAGGCGTCTCGTTGGCGAGGGATATCGGGTGGTGCCGCACATCTCGGCTCGATTGGTCTCCGATCTCTCTGAGCTTGAGAAGGTCAGCGAGGAACTGGTGGCACTGGGCATAGACGATATATTTGTACCCGCAGGAGATGCAGATCCGCCTGTTGGGCCTTTCGACAGCGCGCTGGCCATGTTGCAAGCGCTCAAGTCGCTGGGAAATCCCTTCCCCAACGTTGGCATCACCGGTTATCCAGAGACTCATCCAAAGATCACCGACGACGTCACCATCCAAGCGATGTGGGACAAGCGTCAATATGCGACCTACATCGTGAGCAACTTATGTTTTGATCACGCAACAATTCGGCGATGGATCGAGCGAGTGCGCAGTCGGGGTGTAACGCTGCCTCTCTATGTTGGCATTGCAGCTCCCATCGATCGAGCCAAGCTATTCGACGTGGCGACAAAGATTGGAGTCGGGGAGTCCGCGAAGTTCTTGACACGCCATGCGGAGTGGTTCTTGAGAATGGGCGCGCCCGGAGGTTACAACCCGGTTCGCCTCTTGCAGCGTCTCAACCGCACCCTGATTGCGGAAGAGTCGGGGATTGCCGGTCTTCATATCTTTAGCTTTAACCAGATCAGCAAGACAGAGGAGTGGCGCCAAGCCCAGCTGGCGCGTTTTGGGGTGGCGCAATCGAGCTCGGCTCCGCACGAGGCGGCACAAGCTTAATCTCAACGCGAATAATTGTCGAACGCATCCTTTGATGAGAGTTTGAGTTGATTCGATATCGCCTTCAACGTTCGCGTTGCATGGGCTCCTAGTCTTCAAGACGGTCTAGCCAAATCACCGCAACGAGTTGTTTTCGATGCTTACCGGTGGGCTCAGACCTAGGCGTCGCCGAGCCTGGAGCTACGGCTGGAATCGTAAACGTGACAGCCGTGTCGGGCCAGGCACGCCAATGTCGATGGCATAAAGGCGTCAAAGTACTCCTGCGAACCTTCACTTGGTTTACAGTGCTTCGATTTATGGGGTTTTCGTTTGCAACTATGCTACGACTTGCTATTAAAGTTGCACACGTGTGTAATTACACGCTATGATGTTACCTCACCGGCCATTTGGCTTTGAGCGATTTGAGTGTCGCTAGTACAAGACGATCGATTGATAGGTGTTGCCCGGTCTGGAGATGGGTTGTTAACCTGTGAGCATCTCCAAGGCCGGATAAGGCGGGCCATCTGTGAAGGCCCGCTTGAGCAATGACGTTTGGCGCCTGGCGCCCAGACCTCACGTTGGATCTGCAAAATGAATAATGCGCCGCCGCTTCCCCGGGCAGAGATGTTGGATCTCGCACCCGACATATACCGACAGCGACTCGTTGTCGAGGGAGTACCTGCTGGACCGATATCGGACCGGAAGATATCTTCGTATTTGAAATCTCTCTCGCGCGTTTGCGAGATGAAGGTTTTGATCGAACCCGTGACACATCGTTCCGATCGATTTGGTTGGGCTGGCTGGATCCACTGGGAGACCTCAGGGGCCCATTTCTACGCGTGGGAGGAGCCGAGGCTCTTTTTCAGTGTCGATATCTACACATGCAAGGCGTTTGATCCCGGCGTCGTCATCGAGTTCACACGCAAATCTTTTAATGCCTCAGAGATCGTCGCACGGGAGTTCTGATGTCTCTTGAGACTATACGGCCAAGCAAAAGCGAAGTCGATTTCGTCAAGGATGTGTCCTACACCGTGGTAGAGGGGAAGGATGCAACGCTTTTCGGTGTATACGTATTTCGTTCTGAGGATATTGGTTCTGAATTGGCGCGATTTGTCGAGCGAGAGGTTTTTCTGGAGGCGTTTGGGAATACCCGAGAGCAGCTTGCCTTGGAATATGAAAAGTATGAATCTCGCTCAGTGTTTTTTTGTGTGGTTGATCACCGACGTATGATACCAGTAGGTGCAATGCGGGTCATGCTTCCCACAGACAGTGGAGGGAACTCTAAAACACTCGATGATATTGAAGGCTATTGGGGCACTCGTCGAGGGGATCTGAAAATTCGTAATGGCGAAGCGTTTCCATATAAAGATGGCTGGGATATCGGAACACTTGCCGTAACAAGTGAGTTTCAGGGGAGAGCAACTGCCGGCGTAGTAGCGGTAGGGTTATATCATGCCTACACCTCGACTGCGAAGCGTTGTGGTGTTGACTGGACGATCGCAATTTTGGATAATAAGTTATTCCGTTTCGGAAATTGGCAGTTCAAAGGCACTTGGTCACAGTTTGACGGGCTTGGCCTTCAGGCCTATCTCGGGTCGCTAGCGTCTCTTCCCGTCTGGTGTCAATTGAGCGAGTGGGAAAGCAGACTTCACGTCAAGGACACAGTTCTTCACGGCCTTGTCTTTCGAGGTGATGGATATGGACCGATCCTTAGGCCTCTGCGACCCGAATTGGGTGCAAAGTTGGTTTTCGACGTTATCTCGAAGCCAGAACCTACTGACGCGATTATCGACTTGCGTAATCGACGTATTGCTTCTGGATTGTCTGAATATTAAATCGCGAAACGCGATATTATTCTCCGATCCCGCTGTAGCTTTATGATGGTCTCCAGGACGTTCGGTTCGGCCACCGGTCTAGATAGATAATATCCCTGGATTGCGTCGCAGCCAAGCCGTATTATTTGGCGGCTCTGATCTGCGGTTTCAACCCCTTCCGCAGTAGTGGATATGCCAAGAGATCGCGCCATTGCAACGATGGCTGCAATTAGGGTGGCGTCTGCAGAATCTGGCCTCTCGAGTGAGTCCACAAAAGTCTTATCGATTTTGAGCTTATCCACAGGGAATTTTGTGAGATATGCGAGTGAGGAATATCCGGAGCCGAAGTCATCGATTGCTAGGCGGACTGAGATATCCTTGAGAGATCTGAGGATTGTTGCCGAACGTTCCGGATTCTCCATCACCATGGACTCGGTAATTTCTATGCATAGATTCTCGCCCCGAATTTTGTGTTTTGCGAGCATTGCCGCTACTCTGTCGGCAAGTTTTTCGTCGACCAATTGAGCGGCCGATAGATTGACCGCAACATAAAAATCGCTGGTCACCTCCGGGACCGCTAGGAAGTCTCTGGTCTTACGGACGGCGGTGTCCATTACCCATGAACCAATTTCGAGAATCAGTCCAGATTCTTCTGCTAGGGGAATGAAGGTCGTGGGAGGTATGAGACCATGAATGGGATGTTGCCAACGAATAAGCGCCTCTACGCCTTCGACGTATCCAGTTTGGGTGTTCACGACAGGTTGGTATACCAAGAACAGCTGTTGGAGCTCGAGCGCTCCTCTTAGGTCGTATTTGAGTTCGAGCCGTCGCGTCACCTCAGTTTGCATAGAGGTGTTGAAAATAACTACCGTGTCCCTGCCGGCAGCCTTCGCCTGGTACATTGCGGTATCGGCGTTTCGCAACAGTTCCTCAGCGTTGGGAGATTCCGCAGATGATGCCGTAGCTAGTCCAAGGCTGCCCGTAACGTAGAGTTTTACGCCGTCCACCACAAAGGGGTCGCGTAGAGAGTCGCGAAGTCCGCACGCGATTCTATAAGCGAGGTCAAGGCTCTCAATGTCTTGAAGCACTACCAGAAATTCGTCGCCACCGAGACGAGCCACAAGGTCTAGTCGGCGGACATTGGCGCGAAGCCTCTCTGCCACGCTGACTAGGAGATGATCGCCATGTGAATGCCCGAATGTGTCGTTTACCATTTTGAACTGGTCAAGGTCGATAAAGATGAGAGCAAGTGATTTTCCGGTTTGAGCCATGTCTGTGAGCAGACGCGACATCCTTTCTGTTACGAGTCTGCGATTTGGAAGGCCTGTCAATGTGTCATGGGCGGCTATGTGTGCCAGCTGCTCCTCGGATTTCTTCGCTGACCAGATTGCGCGAAGCACACGAGTTGTCGCTGTGGTCACGAGCCCAAGGTCCACCAGAAAGATTACCGCGCGATCCGACAAGGAAGCTGAACGCTCTCCAAAGATAAGGAACGCGGGAGTGGCTAGGGACAACGCAATCAGAGAGACTTGTATCCGTTTATAGCCGGCGCCGAAAAGGCTCTTTGTGTCAGAGAGCAGTTGCATGGATGGATTCAGAGCGCACGAGCCGGCAAAGATGTAGGCAGCACCGTATGGAATGCCGAGCATAATTACAGAAAATCTAAAAGTATCTGAATCGGCAAGCATATAGATAGTGTCGCCAACGAACATAGAGAAGAACGCTGCTAACAGAAGCCAATAGGCAGAGGTCCTTTTTAGGTCCGTGGTAAATGCGAGACGCAGAACCAGAACTACGAGCAAAGCTGACAGCGGAGGATAGGTGACGAGGGTGAGGCGGATCGTGAGCGACGTACCGTGCGACAACAACAATGGACCGATCAGGTAAACCCACGCGACAGCAAGGATTGACAATCCTGCCATTAGACCATCAAGAATCGCATCTAGGTTGTCGCGCTTGCCTCTTGGGTTTGAGCCGGAGAAACGTAGTAAACCAATGGCCAGTAAGGCGTATCCCGGGATTGTAATGAGATCTGGAAGAATCGACCTTGTGTGCGTAAGATTTCCGAGCGTATGCAACAGTGCGCCTGTTACTGCGCCAATTAGGAACAGCCAAAGGGCCGCAAAGATTACCCACCAATTCCATCTCGGGACCGGTTTGAACCTTATTATTGCGTATCCGACGGCGCCGGCACTTCCCATCCCGAGCACAATGGGCCAGTACGGTTCGAACGGTCCGAATATTCCTAACGAAAACGCGAGCAGGCTAACCAGGCCCAATAAGAGGAACCATTGCCAAAGTTCAATTTTCGCTACTCGTTTTTCTGGTTGAACGGCCATCAAGTACTTCCGGGTTGGCGCGAAGAGGCACACTGCTCTTATCGGCACTTACCGTGTCTGCCTTGAAGCAAGGTTTTGACGGCATTGTTACCTAGGCGAGAAACGGGAATAAGCCTTTGTACTGGTGGGACGTGATCCAGGACCAAGTAATTCGGCGCGAATATAGGTCGCGAGTCGACCTTGCCGAAATCGCGATAGCCGCTCTTCAGATTTTAGCGGCCGAGTGGTCGGGGGGAATCTCACCACCCAGCTCTCACAGATTCCGGGCGTGACAGTCTCCCGTCATCTGGCTAGTGTCATCTAGCTGGGAATACAGTGCGTACCCACGACCAGTAGGCAAAGAGCGCTGGTGAGTGTCGTTTGACCCCACGGAGCCACTTCAGTGCCCGCCGAAGGCTGGTACGCGGTCGTTTGCATTTCTGTTGGGCCTAACGAATGAGATATTCGTCGATTCGTATCAGAATGTCAACGGACATGAAAAAATTCAAGAATATGGCCAGGTGAAGTGCATGAGTATGGCCACGTTAGATGCATATGGGATGGTCCGCACACCGTGGGCTGGTCTCGGATCTTCTTGATTCGAGATTGAGCCCGCCAGAGAGGTTTGTCAATCACGTTTGGGTAACAGAAAGATAAAGGCCCTTTCTAGGGTGAAATGCGTGTGAGCACCGCGACGGTCGGGCACGGTAAGGCAAGCCCTCGATACGCAGAGCGAGGGGAGACACTGGCTAGTTGGCGCTGAGTTGCTAGGCGACCCGTTCAGTAAGGTTTCCGTCGAATCCGAGCGCTTCGATCCTGCGTGCGAGCCGCTTCGCCTCGATGGCGGGATCATGGCGGCGCTCGAACTATTCGGCACCGAGGTCTTCAAAGAATGCGCCGTTGGTGAGCAGGTACCAGATGGTTGCGACGATCGAGTTTGCCACCGCGACTGCTGCTTTATTCGGTCCGCGCCGCCTAGCGATGCGGGAGTACTGGGCCGAGTCGTAGGTCCCCTTGGTGAGTATTACGAAACTCTTTACCACGGCATCCAGCTATTCTTTCCAGCCCACTCAATGTATCACATCTGACGGTGCGCGTCCGCTGCGATACGCTGCTCCCGTGGGTAGTCCCGCCGAAATCAAGGTATCCTCTCAGCTATCTGCCAACTTCCCGGAGCTTAGAACGCTCGGGCGGACCCTAAAGCGTTGGTTCGACAAAATCATGACCTTCCAGCAGACGCGGCTCACCAACGACCCAACCGAATGGCTCAACAACCTCATCAAGCGGGTGAAGCGCGTCGCCCTTGGCTTGTACAACTTCGAGAAACTACAGCATCCGCGCGCTTCTCTATGCCGAAAGGCCCAACTAGAGGGTGCTCGACTTCACCGTGGTGAAATCACTCAGCGAATTAGAAGACTCCCGAGGGCTATCCAAATGGCGCCGACACATTGCCGGTGATTCGGGCACAGGCATGCCCGAAGAGGGACTCTCAATGCCAACTGGAGCCTGGTGCTCACGCGGTCGTTGGCCAGACAGGATTCCCAGTGCTCAAGTTGACATTGACGCCAGCTTCCCGGGTTGGGAATTGTCGGACTCACCTCGCCAGAAACGGAAGAACCAGAAACCCTCTTCTTTCCCCATGCGCTCGTGCACCGCGCGCACCTGAGTGCGTATCGGGCCAAGAGGATCGGTTAGAGCTTCTCGGAGGATCGTTCCGCATCAGAAATTGCGTACCCAACCCCGCTCAAAGCTGAAGAACCGCTTTCAAGTCAAGTGTCGGAGGGGGGACTTGAACCCCCACGCCCTTGCGGGCACTAGCCCCTCAAGCTAGCGCGTCTGCCTATTCCGCCACTCCGACAGTGATGAATCGCCCTTGCTAGCTTAGCAAGCTGACTTTTGGCCTGCGCTATTGCCCTCTATTTTTTGCCCATGAGGAGTTAACATTCCCGAAACGGGAGCTCCGGAGATACGGAGCAGCAGGCCAACAGCCTACGGCAAAGGTTACACAAGGTCCTCACAGCTTCACCCAAGACATGGTTCAGCTATCTTCAGTTTCATTTTAAGTAGGCGAATTAGAACTTAAGAGCAAAGCAGGCGTCGGTCCAGATGTAATTGATCGGATTGCCATGAGGGAGAATTTGTATGAGTAGTTTTACTTCGGGC
>JAKASN010000078.1 GCA_021819025.1 Actinomycetes bacterium
CCAGGTGGTTTCGGTGATTCCGAAGGAGCGGGCCACCTCAGCGACGGTTGCTCCCTTGTTGAGCATCTCGTCGTCCTCGACAACCTTTCTGATCACCTGTTCCACCTGTTCGGGTGTATGGCGCCTTGACTTCATGTTGTCGTGGTCCTCCATTTCCATTTTGGAGGCCCAGGCTCACATTCAGGCTGGACAGGTTTTGGTGGAGCCCGTCAACGATACCGTGGATGAGCCAGGGAAATTATCACCACTCTCAAAGAGTTCTGGCGATGAGTTCCTTCATGATCTCATTTGTCCCGCCGTAGATCTTTTGCACGCGCGCTGCGGCATACATGCGCGCGATGGGATACTCGAGCATGTAGCCATACCCTCCAAAGATTTGCAGACACCTGTCAATAACCTCCACCTGGCGATCGGTGCACCAGAATTTCGCCATCGACGCGGTGGCGGCATCCAATCGGCCATCGAGGTGAAGCGAAATGCAGTGATCCAACATGGTTCTCGCGGCGAGCGCATCGGCCTTACACTCAGCAAGAACGTAGCGAGTGTTTTGAAAGTCGATGAGTTGCTTGCCGAAAGCACTGCGGTCCTTGGCATACCCAATAGCAAGTTCCACCGCGGTCTCGGTGGCGGCGACCGCCGTGGTCGCAATGGCGAGGCGCTCCTGGGGAAGCTGGTTCATAAGTTGGAAAAAGCCTTGCCCCTCGGTCTCGCCCAACAAGTTTCCAGTCGGTACTCGCATATCTACAAAGGCAAGCTCTCGGGTATCCTGGCCTTTCATGCCGATCTTCTCCAAAACGCGCCCACGCTCGAAGCCAGGCAGTTCGTTAGTCTCGGCCACGATAAGAGAAATCGCATCCGCGCCCGCTCCAGGGCCGGTCCGAGCCACGATGATGAGAAGATCGCAATGTGTGCCGTTGGAGATGAAGGTCTTGGCACCGTTGACGATGTAATCGTCACCGTCACGTCGCGCCGTCGTTCTAATACTTTGTAAGTCCGAGCCAGTATTGGGCTCGGTCATGGCAATGGCTCCCACCATCTCACCACTGGCCATCTTGGGAAGCCAACGTAGCTTCTGCTCCTCGCTGCCGTAGGCGTTGAGGTAGTGAGCGACGATGGTGCTATGCACGGCATAACCAAAGGCATCATCGATGGCATGCGCCTGCTCTTCGAGGACCACCGCCTCGTGCGCGAAGGTGCCTCCGCCACCCCCGTATGCTTCGTCAATCGATACGCAAAGGATGCCAACTTTGCCTGCCTCGTTCCAGAAGTGCCGGTCCACGCAGTGTTGCTCGGCCCAGCGCTCCTGGTTGGGCACGGATTCCTGCTCAAAGAAGGTCCGTGTTAAATCTCGAAGGGCATCAAGATCCTCGTTCATCCACGGAGATCGGTAACCTGGCTGTGTCATTTCCTCTCGACTCCTTGTCACAATCTCGTCATCCTTGGTCCATTAACTTCCAACCACTGCCCTCAGTGGTCAAATCGGTGAGTCGAGTGATACTCGTTCCCGCGAAAGCGACACCATGGCGCCCCTAGAAAACGGCCCGCTCTGGGGTTCTCTCGTTTCAACTGCTTCGACAAACGCGTTGCCTGGCGCAAATCGAGGGCAATACCATTGCCAGGTCATTCTCTCACCATTGAGGAACACTTTCTCTTTCAGTCTTTTTGAGTCGGGTTGTAGAGGTCGCGATTTTCGGCCCGTAGCACCTTCTTATCGATCTTTCCCACCGATGTCTTCGGGATGGCGTCGGTGAAGATAACCGTCTCTGGCAACTGCCACTTGGCAAAAGCACCTGAGAGGTGGCGGCGCACTTCGTCAGCGTTCAGGGCCGCTCCGGGTTCAAGTACCACGAAGGCCACCGGACGCTCTTGCCACTGCGGATGAGGAACTCCAACCACTGCAGCTTCACGGATCAGGGGATGGGCCACGAGAAGGTTCTCCATGTCGATGGAGGAGATCCACTCACCGCCGCTCTTGATGACGTCCTTGAGCCTGTCAGTGAGCTTAAGGTATCCAAACTCGTCGATCGCTCCAACGTCCCCCGAACGCCAGTAACCATTCAAAAACCGGTCTGCGGAGTCTGGCATATCGTGATAGCTGGTGCTGACCCACGGCCCTCGCATGCAGACCTCACCTATGGCAGAGCTACCTTTAGGTACTTCTCGTCCCTCCGCATCGACAATTATTACCTCGACACCAGTCACCGGGAGGCCCTGCTTTCGCTTCATATCCCAGCGCTGATCCTCGTCAAGGAGTTCACGCAGCGAGGGCTTAAGGCGGTTTAGCGTGACCAAAGGCGTGGTCTCGGTGGCTCCGTAAGCGTGTATCACCTCGGCGCCGGTGAGGTCATAAAAACCTTTCATCAGCGATAGTGGTGGCTCGGTGGCTCCGGACATGAGACGCAAACGGGAGAGATCGGGCTTGGTCTCTCGTGCGCGGATGTGCTCTAGCATCGGACCAAAGATCGCTGGTGCGCCGTTCGCAACGGTAACGCCTTCGCGTATGATCGCCTCGGTAAGCGGAGCGGTATCCTCAGCGACGTAGCGTCCGGGCAGCACGATCTTGTTGGCCATTAGCACAGCTGCCTGGGGCAGCCCCCATCCTTGGCCGTGAAACATCGGGGTAATAATCATCGTGCAGTCATCAAGGGACATCCCGATGTTGGAGGCCAAGCTCAGCGAATGCAGGTAAATAGCGCGATGGGAGTAATAGACGCCCTTGGGTCGGCCAGTGGTTCCCGTGGTGTAACAGGCACTATATGCGGAAGTCTCTTCAATGAAGGGCCACTCGATGTCTTCATCTGCTTGTGCCAACATCTCCTCGTAGTGATAGATGGGCGCGAGAGAAGTGGTAATCTCCGAAAGTGGCTTGTCGCTCATCACGATCCAGCCCCGAACCCCCGGAGCTTGGGTGGCTAACGCTTCGGCAACGGGCAAAAGGGTCTCATCGACGGCAATCAACGACGCTTGGGAATGTTCTACCACATAGGCAAGATCGGCGGGAGCCAGCCGAAGGTTCATTTGCAGCATCACCGCGGCAATGCCGGGAATCGCATAGTAGAGCTCGAAATGACGTCGACTGTTCCAGTCCAGGATGCCCACGCGGTCCCCAGGTTGCACTCCAAGACCGCGCAGCGCATTCGCCAGGCGTCCCATCCTTTTGAATGCGTCGAGGTAGCTGTAGCGGTCCCACCCTCCCTCTGGAGTGCGATAGACGATCTCGCGTTCGGGGTTGGTGCGGGCCCCGTGGCGGATCAGGGTCGTGGTATTAAGGGGAAAGTCATCGCCCATCGTGGATGGAGCCCCGCGCACCAGCTGAATTGCCCCACTATCTACGTTGTCGAACGCCAAAGAACTCACCTCTGATTTCTCGCCAACGGCGGCTGAAAGGGACAGCCCCGTATCTCATTTTGCTATCTCTCTCCCTTGAGAGTTTTCAGTCTTGGCGCTGGGGCACGTCACTGCCTCTGGTGCCACCTGCCCATCAAAGCGTCTCAATCTCCCACCCCGAGGTAGGGCGCCAGAGCCCAGCTATCTTGCCCGCCCAGACCCTGGCGAGAAGAGCTACGCGCCCTTTGGACAATCCATGTCAGTCGAGCCTCTCTAATACGGTGGCGTTTGCCATTCCTCCGCCTTCGCATATAGTGAGAAGTCCATAGCGCCCGCCGCGACGCTCCAACTCGCATAAAAGCTCAGTGAGAAGGCGAGCCCCAGTGGAACCGAGTGGGTGGCCGATAGCAATCGATCCACCGTTGACATTGAGCCGCTCGCTCTCGACACCGAATTCGCGCTGGAACATCAGTGGCACGCACGCGAAGGCCTCGTTGACTTCAAAGAGGTCGATGTCATCGAAGCTCAAGCCAGCCTGTGCCAAGGCCTTTTTGGTGGCTGGCAGTATCGCGGTGAATTGAAGCACTGCGCTATCGGCTGCTACGGCCATGGCGCGGATTCGTGCTCGCGGGCGCAGCCCGGCTTTCTCGGCGCTATCACGCTCGGCAACAAGTAGCGCGCCTGCTCCATCGCTAACCTGGGAAGAGTTGGCGGCCGTTATGGCCCCATGAGGAGAAAACACCGGAGGCAGCTTGGCCATCTTCTCGCGGTCTGGAGTTGCTCGGATACCTTCGTCTCTGGTCATTAGGTGCTTGGTCCCATCGGTTGAAGCAATCTCGATTGGCACGAGATGGTCGCTAAAGTAACCGCGTTCGCTGGCCCGAGCAGCACGAAGATGACTCTGCACGCTGAAATCGTCGAGCTCATCACGGGAAAATCCCCACTTGGAGATGACGAGTTCCGCGGAGTCGCCCTGGGCAAGGAGCCCCCCGCCATAGCGCGCCAGCACGCGCTCGCCATACCACTCGCCGAGCGGAGCGCCGGGAAGGAACAACGGTCCGAGATCAACACGGGACATCGACTCAACGCCACAGCCGATGGCGAACTTGTAGGCACCACTGAGTACTCCCTGGGCCGCGAAGTGCACCGCTTGCTGACCGGACCCGCACTGGCGGTCAATTGTCGTCGCTGGCAGTGATTCGGGAAGGTTAGCTCCCAAAGAGGCATTCCGCGCGATGTTGCCTGCCTGCTCTCCTCGCTGCAAGGCGCAACCTGCGATCACGTCATCGAGACGCTCCGGGTCCAACCCCGATCGATCGACTAGGGTGGCCAGCGTTTGAGCAAGAAGGTCGGCGGGATGCCAATCTTTCAGTGCTCCGCCCCGTTTACCCACCGGCGTACGTACTGCTTCTACGATCACCGCTTCCACTGCACTCATAACTTTCCTTTCTTTCGAGAATTCCCTTTTGAATCGTCGGCTCGCGACCCTGAAGGCCTCTGCCCCGAGGCAGACCCATGCCTATCCGCAAGGCATTCTGCTCGGGGCCCAGCCCGGACCCGCCGCTGGTGGCCGCTTCAAGTATTACTCGAGCGCCTCCGACGCCCCTAGCCACTCATTTTTTCGCTAAGTTGGCGCGCAGCACATGCTTGAGGATCTTTCCGGAGGGGTTTCGCGGGATCTCGCCGATAATGAGTTCCCTGGGAAGCTTGTAGTCCGAGATCAAGGTGGCGCCAAAGTCGCGGAGCTCCTCCAAGGTGATGGTATGTCCGGGCAAAGGATTTACCACCGCCACCACTGTCTCGCCGAATTCTTCAGAGTCGCGCGAGATGATCGCCACTTCAGCGACGTCTGGGTGGCCAGATAGGGCGTTCTCCACTTCAACCGAGTAGACGTTGCGACCTCCGGTGATGATGAGATCTTTGATCCGATCAACGAGGGTGATGTAGCCATCGGCATCGATGCGGGCGAGGTCGCCGGTGTGGACCCAGCCATCCACGACGGTCTTGGCAGTCTCGACGGGCTTTCCCCAGTAGCCCTTCATCATCGTCTCACCCCGCATGATCATCTCTCCCACCGACCCTGGAGCAACGTCGTTCGAAGCGCGATCTACGATGCGAACTTCAGTATTGGGAATCGCAAAGCGCCCGCTGGCGTCTGGGCGCGCGCGCACCTCTTCCGGAGATGAGCAGATTCCCCCCGGTCCACCCTCGGTCTGCCCGCACGCCTGGTAGATACTCACCCCAGGGAGTGCCGAAACCAGCGCTTCCACCGTGGAAGGAGGCATCGGAGCCGCCCCGAAGACCCCGACTCGCCAGGCACTTAGATCTCGCTTGGCGAGATTTGGGCTGCGCAGCATGAAGTGATACATCGTGGGCACCCCGAAGAACACGTTGATCTCTTCTTTCTCCAAGGTTTCGAGCACCACTTCGGGATCGAAAGCACGGAGAATAACATGAGTGGCGCCAATCATCGTTCCGCACACCAGGAACATGGAGAACTCCGCCGAGTGGTACATCGGCGCGACATGTAGTATCCGATCCCTGTCGCGCACATCGAATGCCGCGATGACGTTGATCCCCACCCAAAGAATGCGATGGTGATCAAAAAGGGCGCCCTTGGGTCGACCGGTGGTACCCGAGGTGTAGATGATCACCGCGTCGTCCGCTTCGTCGACATCCACATCGGGAGCGACCCCGCTGGCAAGCGCAGCGGTCTCGATAACACATTCGAATCCCTCGACCTTTGCGAGTGCCAGCGGGGGAGACTTTAGCTTGTCTGGGGCGACACGCTGTTGCGCGCGAATCGTCTCAAGGACTTCTGGCCCGAAAATAAGCATCACCGCACCCGAGTCCTCGAGCAAGTAGTCCAACTCCGGTTGGGCTGACCGGGGATTTACCGGCACCAGTATCGCGCCGAGCTTCATCACCGCATAGACCGCGACGACATAGTTGTCGGAGTTTCCCGAGATCACGAGAACCCGCTCCCCTTTGCGCAACCCCTTGGCCGACAATGTGTTGGCAAGGCGATTGACCGCGTCGTCAAGTTCGCGGTAGGTGTACTTTCGGCCCTCAAAAATCAATGCACTGCGCAGGGGACAACGATTGGCATTCAGCGCCAAGGTGCTACCGATAGCTGGCATGTCAAACTCCTAACTCGTGAGGGAAGCCACCGTCAAAGCTTTGTCGTAACGCCGCGAGAGGATCGTCCTTGCCTTCGCCACAGGGGGCCTATTCAGCTGCGGTGTGCGCTGGAGTACTCCCTGGAGTTCCTCCCTCGCGCCATGCGCGCTGTGAAGTTCCCAGGTGCGCTTCTCAAAGCACATTGCAAGGGCGGCGCGAGCAACACTGCCTATTGCGGGGGGATAAATTCCGTTCGCCTCACGTCCACCTCCAAGCACCCCCGACAACAAAGTTAGGCCGTACTCCACGGGCCGTGCCAACGCTTCGCACACTTCGAGGATGGAAACCTCTTGATAAGTGCCGCCACCTCTTCGCCGGCCCGTGAAGAACTCCGCCAGCTCAACCAAGACCGTCCGCTCCGCGGCGGCGAGATCACCACATGGGGCGATCGGCATCCTTTCATCAAGCCCCCGCTCGGTAAACGCTTGACGGGTAAGATCATGCCCGGCGCGGTCGCCATGGGGTGACGCTGGGCCAATCATGGGCAGCTGGATGACGCGAGCATCCTTCTTAGCAAGATCATCAAAAACTAGGTCGAGACGGAAAAGGACAGCCCGGAGAGATAGCGTGATTAGAACGACCGCCGCCATCATCATTGCAACGAACTCCGCCGTACCAGGAGAGTCTTGGAAATCCAAAGTGACAACCTTGCCGCCCACTTCAAGGGTCTCGTAGCACGCCGGGGCAGTGGCGGGGGCTCGATCTCCGGAGGGCCGCACCACCTTGTTCGCCTCGGAGCCCGGCTCGAAGATGCGATCTTTCAAAATTAACCTGGGCAGATTGACGGCGAAACGCACCACCTTCACATCCCGTCCCGCTGCGAACATGAATCCCTCAGAGTTTGGACGACTTTGACTGAACAATCTTATATTAATCTGAACAACTGTTCAATACAATACTCTATTATTAGTGGAACAGGCGGAAACGGATTTGACCCAGCAGTTCTGCCGACTTCGGGTATGGGTCTAACCTCTCGATGTGGTGGTTTACGTATCCCGACGTCGCTGG
>JAKASN010000079.1 GCA_021819025.1 Actinomycetes bacterium
CCGATCTCGGCGGTGACCTTTACCGGATGGCAGAAAAAAAGCACCTCTGTAAAGCCAAATAGATCAAAAAGTCAAACTTTCAGTTTGCGGCAAGTGATAAGGTCTAGACATTATCGGTGGTGCACAAACAACAAGTCACCGCGGAAACTGCGGCCTTTGGGGATGGGCCCCGCGTCGCTGTGATGCGCCCAGCTAAATAGAGGAGTGAGTGTTTCTTGGCAGAGCCACGCGACGCATCGATCACTATCATCGGAGGGGGGGCGATCGGATGCGCCGTAGCCTACTTTCTCGCCCGAGCCGGACACCGCGACATCCAGGTTCTCGAGGCTACCGAGCTCTGTGGACAAACCTCGAGTCAAGCTGCCGGCCTGGTCGGCCAAGTTCGTCTCAGCCCAGAAAGAACCCGCCTTGCGATGCACTCGGTAGCATTCTTCTCAAGCCTTGAAGAATTGACCGGGATCTCTCCAGACTGGCGCCAATGTGGAAGTCTGCGCATTTCTCTAACACCGGAGCGAACTGCTGAACATCTTGCCATGGCAGATGTCGCCAATGATTGCGGACTCGAAGTGCAATTTCTCGATTCCGCTGCGCTACAAGAAGTCTTCCCCGCCGTAAAAGCCGCGCAAATCCATTCCACACTTTGGTGTCCCACCGATGGCTACCTCCAGCCAAACAGCCTCGTCAACGCCTACGTGGCTGGGGCACGGTCTTTGGGAGTCACTTTTGCCACCAATGCGAGGGTAACCGCGATCTCCACCAACGGACGAAGAGTCACTTCAGTTAGCACCAAGTTGGGAACGATCTCCACTTCTACGGTGATCAACGCCGCCGGACCATGGGCCGGAGTAGTCGCGGAAATGGTTGGAGTGAAACTACCGCTCGTTCCCGTTCGACACGAGTACTTTATCAGCGAACAAATACCAGGTTGGCACCGTGATCTTCCCGTGCTGCGCATTCCTGATTTGCGAATCTACGCGCGTGCCGAAGGTTCCGCGGTGCTCTGCGGCGGTTGGGAAGCAAACGCAGCGAGCCTGGATCCGCGAGCGCTAAATGCAGCTTCGGTACTCAGTGTCGAGCCCGATTTTGAAGTTCTCTCCAACTTTCACGAGAGCATCGCCAGCGTTATCGATGGCCTTGACGATATCGGCGTGCAAAGCGTTTTTCGTGGCTACCCCGCCTTCTCGCCGGATGGACGATTTGTTGTTGGGCCAGTTCAGGCAATCGAAGGCTTCGTGATGGCGGCGGGGTGCAATGCGCACGGAGTCTCAGGCTCGGCCGGACTTGCCGAGCACGTCCTCGAGAGCATGGAACCTTCCCCATCTCCCTATGTGAGGTCCCTCAGTCCGCAGCGCTTCCTGGAGACTTCATGGGAGTATCCCCAAGCACGTCAACTCGCTCAAAGCGCATATGAGAACTACTACGCTCTCGGAGCCAGCGCGCAAGGGGGAAGTCCAGGAGAAAAGAGATGACCGGTGCGGTTGCCATCGTGACAACACCTTCACTGGGCGAAAAGCTAAAGCGTCGCACTCAGTCCGCTGTTGACCACAATCCGCGTCCGATCAGAGCGAAGCAAATCCTTGGCGTACTCAACGGGGCATCCGTCATCTGCGAACGCAGTTCGCTGCAACAACATCACAGCGGTCCCAGTGGGAACGCCCATCAGCCGCGCTCTCCTGGGGTCGACAATGACCGATTCAAGGGACTCCACCGCTTGAGTTGGCCGCTTGGCGTATTTGCTGTCAAGGAGTTGATAGAGGGATCCACTGATGTCCTCATCGAGCATACCGGGGAAGCGGTGTGCAGGGAAGTAAGACTTCTCCAGCACCACTGGCTGGTCGTTAGCGAGTCGGATCCTCTCGATCTCATAAACCATGGCATCTTTAGTGATTCCCAACGCCTCGGCAACATCGTCGGGCGCGAGCATCTCCACTGCAGATACCACCCGAGTACCCGCCACAACACCGTTGCGACGGAGCTGTTCGGTAAAGCCCACCAACATGGTAAGGTCGCAAACGATCTTGGGCTCCTGAACGTAGGTTCCCCCATTTCGTCCCAACATGCGCGTGACGAGGCCGCGCGCCTCAAGAGCCGCAAACGCATGGCGAAGCGTCATCCGGCTAACCCCGAGCTCCTCGGCGAGCTCGCGCTCCGGGGGCAATTTTTCACCCGCTTTGAGGCGTCCGTCGGCTATTGCATCGATGAGTCCTTGCTCGATCTGCTGATAAGGAGGAATCCTTGATGGCCGTTCGAGAACCAAGGTGTTCGCCAAGTCAGAAAGGCTCACCATTGCTGTCCTTGTCATTTCAAAAATCCCGCCCGTCGCCGCGACTCTATACTACGATGAGCGGCGGCGGTTGTCACGCTCGAGGTGAAGTGTCATGGCGATAAACGCGTGGGAAATCTCGCCATGGAGGTAAAACTGCCATTGGAACTCGAGGCGTTGGCACACCGTCTCGGCGTCATCTCCGAAGGAGTTGTCTCGGTAAGCCACCTTTCTGGCGGCCTCACCAATAGCAATTTCAAGCTCCAGACCACGAAGGGGTGCTATGTTGTCAGGATCTCTTCACCCACGTCGTCGCTTCTTGCAATCGACAGAGAGAACGAGCGCCTTAATTCGATTTCAGCCGCCGAAGTGGGAGTTGGCGCCAAGGTTATCGAATCATTGAACGAACCCAACGTGCTGGTGGTGGAGTTCATTGAGGGCAAAACCCTCTCTCGAGAGGACCTCGCTGGGGGCAATCTGCTCGCCCGTATCGCACTGGCCTGTCGCCGCCTCCACGGCGCAGCCCGCTTTGCGTGCAATTTCAATATGTTCGAATTACAGCGGAACTACCTCGAAATCGTAACTCAGCGGGGCTTTTATCTTCCCGACGGTTACCTCAATTACCAAGACCAGGTCGCCGAAATGGAGCGGGCTATGGCCCGCTCACCAGAAAACTTGGTACCATGCAACAACGACCTCCTCGCGGAAAATTTCATCGATGACGGTGAAATAATCCATATTATTGATTACGAATATTCTGGAAACAACGAGCCGAGCTTCGAGCTCGGCAATATCTGGAGCGAATCTAACCTCTCTCTCGCCCAACTTGATGAGCTCTGCTGCGCCTACTACGCAAAGCACGACCCGGCGCGAATTGCGCGCGCTCGCCTGTGGGGACTGATGTCAAAGTATGGATGGACCCTTTGGGCATCGATCCAAGCTTCGGTAGCCGAAATTGACTTTGATTTCCTGGAGTGGGGAGCGGAGAAGTACCAAAGAGCAGTGGCAGAATTTCACTCCGACGACTTTGCCGGCTTGCTAAGGAGCGTGGGCGAATGAATTCGGCATCGATACCCGCTGGCCCCCAAGTGGCATTCTTGCGAAAAATTACACCTGGGCGTGCTTTTCGATTCCCGAGCGACTTTAATGGTCTAGACTATTTAGAACGTGGACTTGGCAGGGGGCTTCGCTAGGTGACAAGAGTCAATGACGACGTGCTCGGGGCAGATCTCCCTTTGCAAGGCGCAATCTTCGACTTCAACGGAACTCTCTCAGATGACGAGGGGCTGCTTTATCAGATCTACCTCGAGCTATTTCGTGAGCGACTCGGCTACGAACTCACTAAGGATGACTACTTCACCACGTTGGCCGGACTGAGCGATCCAGAGATAATCCTTGAGGTTCTCAAACGCCTTAACAGCGCGGATGACGGTGCGTTGGCGGCCTCTCTACTCGATGCCAAGGTAAAGCGCTACTGTGCCGAAGTGGCGATCGCGCCCAGGATCGCGGTCGAGGCTGCGGATTTCGTGCGCGCAATCGCTGAAATTGTTCCAGTGGCGGTGGTCACGGGCGCGGCCCAAGTCGAAGTGCATGCGGCGCTTCAAGCCGCGGGAATCTTCGACAACTTTAGTACCGTCGTCACCGCCGAAGACGTTCAGTTGGGCAAGCCGGACCCAGAAGGATTTCTCATCGCGGCCAAGGTCCTAAAAACCCGCATCGAGGACCGAGGGAGAAACTATGACCCCAGCGCCATCGCGGTCTTCGAGGACTCGAGATTCGGACTTCTCGCCGCAAAGAGCGCGGGAATGTTTCCGGTCGTGGTTGCTAGCCCTCTTCCGCAGTTTGCCGCTGGAACTCTGACGATTCCCTCACTTTCCAGCGCGAGCCTTGCCCTAGTTCTTCCTTTGTTTTGTTTCCATTCTCCTCAATCCACTGGGCGCTTAGCCTCCGAGGTACCGGACCCGCTTTAGCACGCCCGCCATATTCCCTTACCAACACGCGAGCGACGAGCCACCCTTGAAAGGAATTCGAAATGACAGACCTCCCCAGCTCCGCCCGAGTAGTCATAATCGGAGGTGGCGTCGGCGGCACAAGTATCGCCTATCACCTCGGGTTAATGGGATGCAGTGATGTGGTGCTCGTCGAACGCGACGAGCTCACCAACGGTTCTACCTTCCACTCCGCCGGCTTAGTTGGCCAGCTACGTTCCTCGGTGAACTTGACCAAGATGATGATGTACTCCGCAGAACTCTATCGCGAGTTCTCCAAGGATCCGGAGACCGATCCGGGTTGGGTAGAGTGCGGGGGCATCCGGCTCGCATGCACACCAGAGCGTCTCGCCGAATTGCGACGCCAGGTGGGATGGGCAAAGACCTTCGGACTCTCCCTGGAGGAGATCTCACCCCGTGACGCCCAAGACCTCTTCCCACTCATGTCCACAGAAGGTGTCCTTGGCGCAACATTTTTGGCAACCGACGGATACTTGGATCCTTCTCAGCTGACCTACGCTTTTGGCAAACAAGCTCGATCTCTCGGTGTCGAAATAGCCACACATACCAGGGTCGTAGGCATAGAAACCGAGGGCAACCGAGCCAAGGCGGTACTCACCGACCGCGGCCGCATCGAATGTGACATCGTGGTAAATGCCGCCGGCATGTACGCGGCAGAGATCGGACGAATGGCCGGAGTTCGAATTCCGGTCATTCCCTTCTCGCACCAGTACTTGATAACCACGGGCTTTCGCGACGAGCATGACACGCAGGCTCTTCCCACGCTCAGAGACCCGGACCTTCTCGTCTACTTCCGCCAAGACCTACGAGGTCTGGTGATGGGGGGCTACGAGCGCCGGTCTCGCCCGGCATTTCTCTCCGAACGGTACCAAGACAACATACCTGGGGACTTTAATGGTCGCCTCCTCGAAGAAGACTGGGCACGATTCGAAGAGATCACTCAAAACTCGACAATGCGGGTTCCCGCCATGGCTGAAGTACAAATCCGCAAGCTCATCAACGGTCCCGAGGGCTTCACCCCCGACAATGAGTTCTGCCTCGGAGAGACCGAGATCGACGGGCTCTTCGTCGCGGCGGGCTTTTGCGCACATGGCATCGCCGGGGCCGGCGGCATCGGTAAAGTCATGGCGGAATGGATCCTCGAAGGCGAGCCTCGAATGGACCTCTGGGAGATGGATATTCGGCGCTTCGGTCGGCAATATCGCTCTGGCTCCTATACCTTGGCCCGAACCCGGGAGAACTACGAGACCTACTACGACATTCGCTTTCCAAACCACGAACGTGAAGCGGGTCGTCCGCTTCGCCGCTCTCCGGTCTATCAATGGCACCTCGACAATGGGGCGTACTTCGGCGAAAAGTCAGGCTGGGAGCGTGTCAATTACTATGCAGCTAACGAAGATCCCGCGCTGGAGTACCTGAGGCCAAGCGGATGGGCCGGTCAGCATTGGTCCACAGCGATCGCAACCGAACATCGAGCCACGCGCACCACCGCCGGACTCTTCGACGAGACATCATTTTCCAAGTTCGAGGTTGCCGGTCCGGGGGCTGCCATGCTTCTTGGCAAACTCTGTGACAATGACGTAGTGCGCGGCATCAACAAGATCACCTATACCCAGATGCTCAATGAACGAGGTGGGATCGAGGCCGACTTCACGGTCACCCAAATCGAGAAGAACCGCTTCCTAGTAGTAACCGGGACGGCGTTTGGCGGCCACGACCAGAGCTGGATCCGCAAACATCTTCCCGCAGATGAAAGCGTGACTTTACGAGATGTGACCGGGAACTTTGCCTGTTTCGGGATCTGGGGACCCCAGGCGCGTAGCATCGTTTCATCCCTGACTCCAACGCCACTTGACAACAAATCCTTTGGCTACATGACCGCCCAGGAGATCGCCGTCGGCGACGTGCCGGTCCTTGCCTTAAGGGTGACCTTTGTTGGAGAGCACGGTTGGGAGTTCTACTGTTCCAGCGAGTATGGTGCTACCCTCTGGGAAACACTTATCGAGGCGGGCACGCCCAAGGGGATGATAACCGGAGGATATCGGGCCATCGATAGCCTCCGCCTCGAAAAAGGTTACCGCGTCTGGGGAGCCGACATCACCCCCGACGAAACTCCTTATGAAGCGGGCTTGGAGTTCTGCGTAAAGATGGACAAAGGCGAATTTATCGGCCGCGACGCTCTTGCTAGCCTCGGCACCGCTACCGCAACGCGAAAGCTCGCCTGCATCGTCTTTGACGACTTTAAAGGCGTGGCGTTGGGCAACGAGCCGGTACGAATCGAGGGGATCGTGGTCGGCCGCGTGACTTCGGGCGGCATCGGATATAGCCTTGATAAGTCAATCGCTTACGCCTATGTTCCCGCCACATCGGCTCAAGTCGGCCAGCGATGCCAGATTTACCTTTTTGGGGTCTGGGCTGAGGCGACAATCGTCCCAGATGTGCTCTTCGACCCAGAGTCCAAGAGAGTTCGCGGGCTTTATTAGTGACCCGAGCGCTTCCGCAACGAGGCTCCCCACCGCGCCACTCTCCCACCAACCCCGATGCCGTGTTGGTCCACATCGGCGACTGGGTCGAGCTTCCTAAACGGGGGTTCGCGTTAATCGACACGGGGCTTGGTCAGCCTAGCCCTCTCCTCAGGTGCAAATCACGCGGAGGCGAATCAAGAAATTCGCGGAAATTTCCTCTAAATGGTCCACACCATTTAGCAACTATGCGCTATCATTGGCGAAGTTGATCCGTTGCGGCGCGACCGGAAAGACACTGTGGAGGGGATGGCGCCAAAAACATCGCTGGCATGGGGACAAAAGCCAAGCGAGCTGGAAAGTACCACGCGAACCGCACAACATATCCCGAATGCAGACCAACTCAGCGGGAGACGAATTGTCTGTTCGCGTGTCAGCACTGACCAATACGACCACTAGGAAAAGGCACTGGAGAAAACGGCGCGGTCTCCAGCTATGTTTCGAGCTACCCGATGACGCCGCGCCGAGTCCAGAGATCCAGGTTCAAGCAAGCAACTTTGAGGGGGCACCTTATGACAGATAAACAACACGAGGCTGATGCCGCGGACTTAGCGGATTTGGGCTATAAACAAAACCTGAAGCGCAGCCTCGGCTCGTTCTCGTCTTTCGCAGCCGGGTACAGCTTTATCTCGGTTCTTACCGGAATGTTCGAGCTCTTTGGCTTCGGATATGCTTTCGGC
>JAKASN010000080.1 GCA_021819025.1 Actinomycetes bacterium
GTGATCGAACAACTCGTAGCCGGTAGCGCCGCAGATGACGTTGAGATCGCTCCATAGGTGATGTTGGAGAAGTAGTCCGGAAGCGCGTCGGTCACATATACGGTTGATCCTGCATTGACCCAGCCGGTAATGCTCGGGGTAAGCGTGTAATAATCAGCGCTCATCACAGTGGGATCAGCAGGCGTAATGGTTTTGAACTCGACGCCCTTGCTGAGTCCTAACGTCGGAAGGGCGTGTGCAACAGTCACCGTCACGGTGTTCGAATCATTCGGAGTGGAGTTGTTGTACTGAATCGCCGCAGTGTTTGCAAAGGTTCCAGCGGGTGCCGAGCCACTTACAGTGAAGTTGACGGTTATAGCACCGAGGTCCGCGCTGAAAGTATCGCTGCTCGGCGTATAGCTACAGCTGAGGATGTCAGCTCCACTGATGGTACAGCCGGTGAGAGGCGATCCCACCGAGGGGGTCACAGCACCGTAGCTGAGTCCGGCGTAGGTAGGCAGCGGGTCGGTGATGGTTACCGTGGAGCCGCTGTCAACCCAACCAGTCACCGTCGGGGTAAGCGTGTAAGAGTCAGCAGTCGCAGTGGTCGGGTCTGTCGGGCTAATCAACGACGTTTCCACCGACTTAGCGATCGATACGCTCGGAGCGCCATGAAGAATGGTAACCGTAACCTGATTAGAAGGTTCTGACGTAGAACCGACGTTGAGAGAAGCAGTGTTATTGAATGATCCCGCAGGAGCAGCATTCGAAACGCTGAACGGAATCGTAATTGAGCCGAGATTGGGACTTATTACCCCGCTATTTGGCACAGTATAACTACAAGTCAGCAAGTCGCCCGAGCTAATGCTACAGCTCGAGAGAACCGATCCCGTCGACAAAGCCGGTGTTCCGTAGCTAACGAAACCTCCGTAACTAGGAAGTGGGTCGTTGACAGAGATTACGGTATTGCCCGCAACGAATCCTGAAACTTGTGGGCTCAGTGTGTAAGAGTCTGAAGTCGATCCCGACGAACTGGCAGGATAAAGGTCCGCGATGTCGACGGACTTCGAGATCGAAATTGATGCCGCAGCATGCGAGATCGTCACGGGAACTTGTGGCGAGTCTACAGGTGCCGCGCTTCCGAGTTGGATCGAAGCTGTGTTATCAAAGGTGCCAGTTGGAGCAGTCGGGGATACCGTAAAGGGAACCGTAATGGTGCCGAGGATTGGGCTGTAGACGTCGCTACTAGGCGTATAGCTACAACTCAGCACGTCGCCCGAGCTAATGCTACAGGTCGAGAGAACCGATCCCGTCGACAAAACCGGTGTTCCGTAGCTAACGAAGCCTCCGTAGTTAGGTAGCGGGTCGTTGACCGTCACGGTTGTGCCAGCGTCCACCCATCCACTTGCTAACGGCGTAAGGGTGTATGAGTCCGATAGTGCACTGGCATTAGCAGTGAAGTTCCAACTCGAGATATCAACAGTCTTTCCGATCGAGACCGTAGCCGGGGTATGCGAAATAGTCACCGTGACGGTATTGGAAGGAACAGGAGTTCCACTCCCTATCGTGACTTCGGCGGTATTGGGAAAACTACCCGTGGATGCGGAATTGAGCACTGAGAACGGAATAGTGATCTGCCCGAGACTGGGATTCAGTATCGTTGAGCTCGCGGTATAGCTACAGGAAAGCTCATCTGTAGCGCTGATGAAACACCCTGAAAGCAAGGAACCCGAGGAGGTGCTTGGCGCTCCATAGCTTATGGCACCGTTATAGGTAGGTAGAGCGTCCGTCACGGTCACAGTGGTGCCGCTGTTTATCCAGCCAGCAATGGTGGGCGTAAGGGTATAAGAGTCAGACGTAGTTCCACTTGAGTTCGCCGGGGTGATGGTCGGATTTGCGACAGCCTTGATGATCGAGGAACCGGTCACGGTAAATGGCTCGCAATTGTCGCTTGATGGGAGATCGTAATTATCGCCGCTGTAGGTCGCAGTGTAAAAGTACGAACCGGGCTGAAGCGAAGAGGTGGTAGCTGAAGGTGGAACGGCTCCAGTAGAGGTGAGGGTTTCGGTACTGGTGGCGACAAGGACCGGAGTGCTCGTCGAAGTCGGACATGTTCCGCTATAGAGATCAAAGATCACGCTGCCAGATGGAATGACACCTGAAACCGAAGGAGTTACCGTCGCTGTGTCATACGCAGAGCCACCTTGGTAAATGTGGCTCGCCGATTCTGCCTGGCTGGTCGTGCCATTGTATACAACGGTGGAGGTGGACGTGGTGGCCGAGATAATCGCATTCGCAGAGAGGGCACGATCTTGGCTGCCTTGCCCAATGCCATCGACCGATACCAGCGACATGTGATAGGGAGAGCCGTTGATGTCGCCCGCAGCAACGCCAGCGCCCCAATCGGACGACGAAGCGATGTGTCCACCAAAAGCGATCACGATGCTATCGGCAGTGCTCGTTCCGAGTGGAAGCGTAAAGTCAAACTCGACCGTGGTAGAACATTGGCCGGTCGTGCCTCCAGAGTTCTGTGATATGTATGTCATCCCGGTGAACGTTGACCCACTTGGACCAAAGAGATCGACGGCCCCTGGAACGATATCGCCTTTTGAAGCTGGGGTTGTGTAGTACTGGTCACTGAGGCCACAAATCTGGTTGCTTGACGTTCCAAAGTCCGGGGGGTAAATAGTTTGCTGCGCGGCCGGACCTGGCGCGCCAGGAGGCGCATTGCACTCGCTTCCGGGCATAGAACCCGTCGACAACTTTGCACCCACGAGATCGTAACAAGGGTTGTTGTTGTTGGCATTGGTTCTGGTCGAGGTAGGTGAAGTAGTTTCGGTGTAATCGTAGGAGCCCAAGTAATCAATGGCGTGTAAGCCGTTGTGCAAAGGATCGTACTGAACTTGCAGGCTGTGGGCCCCCGCTGCAAGTCCGGTGATTATTACCCGGTAGGGGATGAACTGTCCCTCTGCCCAGTGGGAGTTTGTGCCATTCGCATCGCCATTTACCCAGTTCGCATAAGCGGTATTGCCTACGGTCACCGAAGCGATAGTCGACCCGACACAAGGCTCTGGCGTGTCTGTGCCCCCGTTTTGGCACTGACTTAACGTCGCAATCGAAGCCGCTGACGCCGGACTCCCAAAGAGGGCGACCGCACCCCCCACGTTGGCGACAAGCAAGACAAGCGTCAATAACACGGTGGCAGCTGGATTGCGGATAGCCCGTACCCGTGGCGACGAGTCTGTCGGAGTAATTCTCGAAAATGGGTTTAGAGACACGGAATCCACCCTTCACGCGCAACAATCTACGCATCCAGGCCGGTTTCGCATTCGCTACCCGCACGCTGAGCGACCAATTGCGCGCGCGGATCTTTGCATCCCAGAGACAAAACTGAATTATACGGCCGATCAAACCGCTATGCAAGAAAATTGCCACACTTTCTTATGAAGTTTGTCACTAAATGTGGTCAACACGCTATGCAAAGTGCTTACCATCGAGTTGCATCGCAGGTAAATCCGCAAGAAGGCCATCAGACAAGCTTGCCGATGGAACGAGCCTTCCTGGCATTCTTTGCAGATTCCGGCCTATGGGATGCTCGTAAAAGTGCTCCAACCTCCAGGAAAACGACCGGCTACCGCTCTACGCCAACTGCCCTGGCGCGCATGCGGTGGAACTTGGATCACTACACTGGGTGAGCGCGACACACCACAATCCGTGAAGGCTCTTGCGCTATTCGGTGTGAAAACTACTTGGGAAAAATTCTCTTCCATGATCACCGGGACAAAGGCGAGCTCGGTAAGAGTTCTGAGACACATATGCTGTGCGTAGCTGTTTTTTGTGAACTAGTGCCAACGCCCCCAAGTATGAGTGGCGGCTTGGCTCGGAAATGTCCGCGATGTCGCAAGCGATGAAGTCGCCCTTTCGATTGACGCCGCAAAATGGTTCTTCGGCGCAGCGACGCCTCGTCAACGTGGTTGGATCCGCCCGAGAAAGCTCCCTAATCCCGGCCATCGCTCAATAGATAACTATTGACTTGGCTGCTGGGGGTTTTCGACTCGTTCGGCACTGCTTACTACTTAGCCGATGGAGCAGCGCGAGGAGGCGCCGATCCGAGCTTGCGCGCCAGTATAAAGCTGAAGTAGAGATTGAGATTTATCGATTCTCCAGATCGAGACCGGCCGATCAACAGCGCTATACTTTGCCGCGGCTTCCCTTTTTTGCCGCGACATCTCCTCCGAGCTAATTGTTCCTAGTTAGCTAGACACCGCAAGCACCAGCACGGGTGGAGATGCTCCCCTCCATGGCAATCTCCTTACTACCACCTGGTGTCGCCCATCATCGTTCCATGGGCGCTCCACAAAACAGTTGCCAACTAAGAATCGCTCTGGCAACCCAAGGGAAGGATTGCCAGATCCAAATAAGGACGCCAGCGCAAAATCGCAGCTCCCCGGTTGAGAAATCGCATCGCTCTGGTCCTAACGGCTCCTCCCAAAGCATGAAATAAGTCTGCGCGGCGCCGCATCCACTTATTGTTGAGTGTAAAGATAGGGATTAGATAAGCATCCCGAAGCGTTTAAGACGTTTGAAGGTTGACTCATAGAGAGATGGAAGAATTTGAAAATCGCATCTGATGTAACTGAATTGGTCGGCAACACTCCATTGGTGCAACTCAACCGGGTCTCTGCAGGAATCAAAGCCCGTATCGTTGCCAAACTCGAGTATTTCAACCCCGCACATAGCGTCAAGGATCGCATCGGTGTGGCGATGATTGACGCTGCACAGGCTGCTGGGCTTATCGGCCCGCATACCATCGTGGTTGAACCAACCAGCGGCAATACCGGTATCGCGCTCGCGATGGTCTGCGCCGCCCGAGGTATCTCGTGCGTGCTCACCATGCCAGAGACGATGAGTCGTGAGCGCCGCTTGTTGTTGCGCGCCTACGGAGCCGAGCTGGTCCTCACGCCAGGAAGTGAAGGAATGGCGGGCGCGATCGCCAAGGCCGAGGAACTAGCAAAGAGCGATTCGCGCTACTTCATGCCTCAACAATTCGACAACCCCGCCAATCCCGCGATCCATCGCACTACCACAGGTCCGGAGATTTGGAGAGACACCGACGGCGAAGTAGATATCGTCGTTGCGGGTGTCGGCACCGGCGGCACCATCTCTGGGATCGGTGAATTCCTCAAGGAGAAAAAGCCCAGCGTCAAGATGATCGCCGTCGAGCCGGCGGCCTCGCCGGTACTCTCTGGGGGCAGCAAGGGACCTCATCCCATCCAAGGCATTGGAGCGGGTTTTGTACCCTCGAACTATGATGCCAAGGTCGTCGACGAAGTCGTTGCGGTGGACAATGAGATCACATTTACGACCGCGCGAGCCATGGCCACCCAAGAGGGACTGTTGGTAGGAATATCATCTGGTGCCGCCGTCGCCGCCGCTCTTGAAGTGGGAAGGCGTCCAGAGAATGCCGGAAAACTCATTGTGGTTATCATCCCATCGTTTGGCGAGCGCTATCTTTCTACCCCCCTCTACGCAGATCTCGAGGTTTAGTGGTGCTATCGACATTGCGTCGCGACGTAGCAGCCGCGCTGCAGCGTGACCCCGCAGCGCGAAGTGCCATTGAGGTGCTGCTCTTTTACCCCGGAGTCCATGCGACAATATCGTACCGGATTGCCCACCACCTGTGGCTCTCCGGTTATCGGCTCCCAGCTCGCTTTGTATCTGCGTTAACCTATCGCTGGACCGGAGTCGACATCCACCCCGGAGCTACTATTGGGGCGGGTTTTTTCATCGATCACGCCTCGGGGGTGGTGATCGGTGAAACGGCCGTCGTCGGCGACGACGTCACCATGTACCACCAGGTGACCCTTGGCGGACGCGGGGACCAGGTCGGCAAGCGCCATCCCAATATTGGCGACCGGGTGGTCATTGGAACTGGTGCAAAAGTTCTCGGACCAATTACCGTCGGAGACGATAGCCGCATCGGCGCCAATGCGGTAGTGGTACGTGATGTTCCACCTGGCTCGGTGGTAGTGGGAGTTCCGGGTCAGATCGTTTCCGCCGCGATTTTACCCGGATCTACTTCAGCCAAGGTCGCCGAGGATCCCTTGATGCCCGACACTCTCGGCGAGGGACTCAAATCTCTCATACACCGCGTCGACGAAATCGAGACGACCCTGGTTGGAAAAGTTTCGGCTGGCGACATTCGTCCGGGGCCTGACGGTGCTTGGCATGCCGAGGACTTCTCGATTTGAGAGTAGCTGTGATCGTCGGCGTGCGCCTAGTTCAATTCTCGCGATCTCTACGCTAGGATCCGACTCCCTGAGCTACCCAGAAATTCGCAGCAGACAGTTCGCACCCTCACTCGTGAAATCTCCTCACGATGACCAAGGCGCGCGAGATGCATCCATTGCGATCTCCCCTCCCATGGGTCACCGGAATGCGGCGCTATGGCAATCCTTCTAACTGTATTAGCGGCGGATGCGGCTCCGTAGCTATCGGTGGCCAATCGCACCTTGAGGCGGGCATCGACCGCCGAATCACTCTTTTGCCAAGCGGCGCCCCGGTGGTATAGAAAGAGACGCTCCAAAGGTAAAGGGCCTGCGCATGTCTTAACCAAGATGCTCCATCGACTCGCCACCGAGAATGCCGTGTGAGTACTCGCTCTTCGAACACCGCCGCATGCCAATTGGAAGTACACTTTCGCCCCGGGAACCGAAGACCCATGCGCCGAGGTTGCTCCTGTGCCACCGTGCCAAGATGAGTAAGCGAATCCGCCGCGGCGGAGATCAGCGGCTTCGCGCGGCCGAGGTTGGGTGTCTAGTCGGCATCGTTGCCCAGCGCGGCAAGTCCTGCCACAGCAGGACTCCAAAGGCAATGTAGTCTAGCGTTAGCCGGTGACCAACCTTGGTGTCGCGCCGGTTCGAGAATCAGGGAGGTTGAAGATGCAGGTGCTCGTTGCCTACGAGAGCCGTGGTGGCCATACCCGTCAAGCGGCAGAGGCGATAGCCGTCGCCATCAGGGCGCTCGGCTCAGAAGCCACGGTTAAGTCACTCAAGGAGACCACCGCTGACGACGTCGGACGCAGCGACGCAATCGCCGTCGGCACCTGGGTGGAAGGGTTTCTCTTCTTCGGGGTCGGACCCGCCAAAACTGCTTTGGGAGGTCTCCGGCAGTTTCCCTCCCTCGAGGGAAAGCGGGCCGCGGTGTTCTGCACTTATGGGCTGAACCCACGCGACACTTTAGCTGTGCTGGGTAAGGCGCTTGAGGCCAAGGGTGCCAAGGTGGTTGCCGAGAATGCCGCGAACCGCTCCCACCCGGATCGAGGTGCCAACGCGCTGGCAAAGGCTATCTGCATGCCCTCTGGAGGGTCCTGAGGTGAGCCAGATAATCTAAGCCGTCCCAGCTTGGTCTTAGCAAGAAGTCCATTTTAGCTGAGCGCTGCTCACCTCTTGATCATCGCGACGAAGGTGGCCTTTGGCCCACAAACGGGTTG
>JAKASN010000081.1 GCA_021819025.1 Actinomycetes bacterium
ATGGTGGAAAGATCGACACCAGTGCAGAAAGCTCTTCCTCCTACCCCGCCAAGCACGACCGCGCGCACATTGGAGTCGCTTTCGAATCGTCGCAGCTCTGCCGCAATTTCTTCCAGCACAGCCATGGTGATGGAATTCATCTTTTCGGGGCGGTTGATGAAGAGCCAACATACTTGCTCCTCGACCTCAACGACCAGATCAGCGCTTTGCATTCCCTAAATCTATCCTCTTTATGGTGATGAGATCCGTGTTTGGGAACAACTGGAGATTTTCCCGGGCCAACCCGCGACGCATGATCGAAGATTTGGCACAAAAGCTACCAGGCGGTAAGTTATTGAGTAGCATTAACCCTGAGCAGCCAAAGGAAGCTCAAAGGAACAACTGCCGTGGTGAGTCAGATTGAAGTCGCTAACGAAGAAAATTTAGATAGACCTTCGCGGATGCCAAGGGAACAACGCAAAGCCCTCTTGATAAAATATGCTCTTGCCCACTTCGCGAGCAAAGGCTTCCATTCGACATCGATGCAGGATATCGCATTGTCAGCGGGAATCACCAAGCCCGTAATCTACCAACACTTCAGTTCAAAGCGGGCACTTTACCTTGAGCTTCTCGGCCAGGTAGGCACCGACCTATGTTCTCGGATCAGAGAGGCCACCGAACACTGCGACACCGTGCACAAGCGGGTCACGGCGGGCTTCGAAAGCTATTTCCAGTTCGCACTAGAGAATCGCCCCGGCTATGAGCTGCTCTTCGTGACTGGACCACGACGAGACCCGGAGTTCCAAGATGCCATCGTGAATATTGAAAACGAGGTTGCCGATCTCGTCACTTCGAAAATCGAAGCAGACATCTCCGAGTCGCATCGCCGCTTTCTCGCGCTCGGCGTCATCGCCCTTGCTGAAGGTACAGTACGCCGCTGGATCAAAGAGGTCGACTTTGCCGGAAAGAGCGCCGCTCCATTCGCCGAAACATCTGGACCGATGTGGTCGAGGCGTGTCGCTGAACTCGCCTGGGCGGGCTTACGCGGCATTCAACGCGACGACACCGAAGATTTGTGAGTCACACCCACTGAATCAAACCACGTCAGAGTAGAGATCCGCTCCAGACACAAGCAGTGTGACGGAAAGTATTTTACGCCGAATCCACCACGACGTCAGAGGCGATGCCACCCTACACCTTTACGGGGCACAAAAAATGGAACTGCATCTCAGTTTCCGCTGCGGCGTCTTCTCAGCTCGACCCGATCAGGCGTTAACGAATGTGGGCACCGCTGATGGCACGAGCAACGATCAAGCGCTGGATCTCGCTGGTACCTTCAAAAATGGTGTAGATTTTCGAATCACGGTGCCAGCGCTCCACGGGATATTCCCGGACATATCCATAACCGCCCAGAATCTGAATCGCCTGCTCGGTGACCCAGACAGCCGTCTCGCCAGCATATGCCTTGGACATCGATCCTTCGCCCATCACAAAGGGAACGCGATTCGCGGCCATCCAAGCAGCGCGCCAAACCAACAAGCGAGATGCTTCTATGCGCATTGCCATATCCGCCAGTTTGAAAGCTATGGCCTGGTTCTCAACGATGGGTTTACCAAACTGCTTGCGTTCCTTGGCGTACTGGAGTGAGTACTCATAGGCCGCCCGCGCGATTCCCACCGCTTGGGCTCCGACCATTGGTCGAGATGCTTCAAAGGTCGCCATGGCAGCTTGTGAAGAGGAACGCTTCCCTTCGCGCGCTCGCGCGAGTCGCTCGTCGAGTCGATCCTTGCCGCCAAGAAGCATCTGCCCGGGAACTTTGACGTCTTGAAGAATAACCTCTGCGGTGTGTGAAGCGCGGATGCCCATCTTCTTAAACTTCTGGCCCATCGAAAGTCCGGGGGTGCCGCCGGGAATGACGAAGGATGCCTGCCCGCGCGATCCCAACGCGGGATCAACCGTAGCTACCACTACATGAATGTCCGCAATGCCACCATTGGTAATCCAAGTTTTGGTTCCGTCCAAGGTCCAGGTGTCACTGGCTTCATCGTAGCTTGCATGCGTTCGCAGGGAACTGACGTCCGAGCCAGCGTCGGGCTCAGTTACCGCAAACGCGGCGAGCTTGGGGTCCTCCACGGTACCAAAGCATCGTGGCACCCATTCGCCAATCTGCTCGGGAGTACCGTTGGCAAAAATACCGGCAACGGCCAAAGTGGACCCAAAAATTGCCAAGGCAATCCCCGCATCACCCCACGACATCTCTTCATTTACCAGAGCCAGCATCAATCCGGTCTTATCTGCATAACAATTGGCGATAAAGTCAAAGGAGTAAAGCCCGTTCTTGGCGGCCTCTTGGATGATTGGCCAAGGCGTCTCTTCGCGTTCGTCCCACTCGTGGGCCGCAGGTCGAATGACATTCTCGGCGAAGTCATGAACCCACTTTTGGATCGACAACTGGTCCTCGTTCAAGGCCATGGAAAAATCGCTCATAGCACACCTCGATTACATCGGTTGGCATATGTTACCACTAAGTAACTTACTCAATAGATACTATAGCGAATCCACGCTCAATATGGCAAGAGAATGAGCCTCGGCTTGATTTGACACGACTCGATCGCCTACTACCTGCCTCGATATCTGAGAACGCCGCCCTCGCGGCCATCCTCGATAATCCAACCCAGTTCCTCAAGATTCTTGCGAAGCGCGTCGGAAAGTGCAAAGTCGCGCCCCGCCCGCGCCGCTTCGCGCTTTCGAAAGAGATCTGCCACCGCGGCAGGAATCGCAACATCTCTCTTCTCATTCTGCAAGCCAAGCGCGGACGTGATCGCCGCCACCGCTGCGCCAAGCGCCGAGGCGACCTCGTCGTTACGATCCATCGCAGAGTTCATCCGGGTCACAGTTTGGAAGAGCAACGACACTGCTGCGGGAGTGTCGAGATCGTCGTCCATGGCGCCGTGGAAGGCTTCCATTACCGTCGGCTCACCCAGCACCAACCCACCTGCGGCCGGGGTGGCCCAATAGCGCTCTAGAGCCGAGTCGATGCGCCCAAGTGCCCTTGCAGCGTCCGCGATCAACGCTACATTAACTTCGAGCGGAGATCGATAATGCGCCTGCAGCACGAGAAGGCGATAGGCGCGCGGGTCACTTGACCCAACCAAATCTGGAAGGGTGACATAGTTGTGGAGCGACTTGGACATTTTCACGTCATTCACCGCGACAAAGCCATTGTGAACCCACAGATGGGCAAATCTGTGGCCAAGCGCGCGGGCCTGGGCTCGTTCATTCTCATGATGAGGGAACATTAGATCCGCTCCACCACCATGGATATCAAACGTCTTTCCAAGCAAATCCTCGGACATTACCACGCATTCCGTATGCCAACCCGGTCGGCCCCGACCAAAGCTAGAATCCCATGCCCAACGATCGTCGGGGGTAAGTTTCCACAGTGCAAAGTCGAGCTGAGAACGCTTATTCGGGTTGGCTTCTACGCGCGCTCCCGCGCGTAGAGAATCAAGACTCTGATGCGCGAGCAGTCCATAGTCAGAGACCTTAGAAACCTCGAAGTAGACGCCGTCCCCGGCGAGGTAGGCGGCGTCAGCCTCGACCAACTCACCGATGAAGGAGAGCATCTTGGAGATGTATGCCGTGGCGTGGGGCGTGTGGGTGGGGCGCAGCACGTTGAGACTGCGAAGGGTCTCCCACCAGAGATCCTCGAATTGTCGACTCACTTCCAAGGGCTCGCGTCCCTCTGATGCAGCGCGGGCAAGAATCTTATCGTCCACATCGGTAATGTTCGAGACATGTACGACGCTCAAGCCCCGGTGCTCCAGATAGCGGCGTAGAATGTCAAATACGAGCACGAAGCGACCGTGTCCAATGTGCGGAACGTCGTAGACCGTCGGGCCGCAGACATACATCGAGACAGTGCCGGCCTCGATCGGCTTTAGTTCTTCGATCTGACCTGTTGCACTGTTGTGTAAGTGGACCACAAACGTATGGTAAAGGCAGAGATGACATTTTCAGTCCCAGAGAAGCCAACTCTCGAAGGCATAGAAACTAACTGGAGTCCCCGATGGGATCAGGAGCGCCTCTATGCGTTCGACGAGACCGACGAGTCCAAGCCGATCTACTCAATCGATACCCCACCCCCGACAGTATCCGGCTCGCTTCACGCTGGCCATGTTCTCTCCTACACCCATACCGACATCATCGCCCGGTATAAGCGCATGCGCGGCTTTAATGTTTTTTACCCCATGGGATGGGATGACAATGGCCTTCCCACTGAACGCCGCGTCCAGAACTATTACGGCATCACCTGCGATCCATCGATCGCCTACGTCCCCAATTTTGTGCCAACTCCTCCGACCGATGCCAAGGTTCGGCACACGCCGATTTCGAGGACCAACTTCATCGATGCATGTCAAAAACTCACCGCCGAGGACGAACATGCGTTTGAGAATCTTTGGCGAACCTTGGGTTTGAGTGTCGACTGGAGCCGGAGCTATACCACGATAAGTCAGCGCTCTCAGCTGGTTTCGCAGCTAAGTTTCATACGGCTTCTTAACACCGGACACCTATACCACGCCGAGTCTCCGACTCTCTGGGACGTTGATTTTCAAACCGCAGTTTCTCAGGCTGAATTGGAAGACAAAGAGGAGGACGGACTCTTCTACTCCATCGCATTTTCGCTCGCCGATGGAAGTGACAAGCTGGAGGTCCAGACCACGCGGCCCGAACTGCTTCCAGCTTGCGTCGCGCTCGTGGCTAACCCCGATGACGCACGTTACAGATCGCACTTTGGCAAAAGCGCAGCAACACCGCTTTTTGGAATCGAGGTGCCGATTCTTGCCCATCCACTTGCGGAGATCGACAAAGGCTCGGGCCTCGCGATGGTCTGCACATTCGGGGACATGACCGATGTCTTATGGTGGAGAGATCTCGACCTTCCCACACGATCAATCATCGACCGCAGAGGCCGCCTCGTTCCACTGGACTTTGCCTCTGATCGCTTTCGCAGCCGTCATCCCGATACTGCTGCACAATACTACGAAGAAATGGCGACAAAGACGGCACGTCAAGCTCGAACTGCTGTAGCGACTTTGCTCGAGGAAAATCGCTATTTCACCGCAGAGCCTCGCAGAATCCGCCACTCGGTCAAGTTCTATGAAAAGGGTGACAAGCCACTTGAGGTTGTTACATCTTGGCAGTGGTACATCCGAACCTTGAATCACAAGGAGATGCTCCTACGTCTCGGTTCAGAACTCAATTGGAACCCTCCACACATGAAGGTTCGCTATGAGAATTGGGTTCGGGGACTTGCTTCGGATTGGAACATCTCGCGACAGCGTTACTTCGGGATTCCCATACCGGTTTGGTATCCCATTGACGAGAACGGCGTGGTCGATCGCTCGTCACCTATCTTGCCAGAAGAGGACGAATTGCCCATCGACCCCTTCCAGGATTCACCGGCTGGCTATGACCCTCATTTGCGCAACCAGCCCAACGGCTTTATCGGTGACAGTGACGTTATGGACACATGGGCGACATCCTCTCTCACGCCCCAGATCGCGACGGGATGGGAGAGCGATCCAGAGTTATACGCCCGGCTCTTTCCAATGGATCTTCGTCCTCAGGGCCAAGACATCATTCGCACCTGGCTCTTTTACACCGTATTGCGCTCCGCCCTCTCGACAGGCGAGCTCCCATGGCGCAACACCGTGATCTCTGGCTTTGTCTTAGACCCAGACCGAAAGAAGATGTCTAAATCCAAGGGAAACGTGGTCACCCCCATGCCTTTGATTGAAAAGCATGGAGCCGATGCCTTGCGCTATTGGGCTGCCTGCGGGCGACCAGGCGTCGATACCGCAGCCGACGAAAACACCATGAAAGTGGGGCGGCGTCTTGCGATCAAAATACTCAATGCATCAAAGTTTGCCCTATCAATCGCGTCGGGACCTCTAACTGATTTCACCCAAGTGAAGGTACCGCTTCTTCCAATTGACGCGGCACTTCTAGACACACTGAAAGGGACCGTTGCGGCCACCACCGCTGCGCTTGAGACCTACGACCATACCAGAGCACTCGAGGCCACCGAAACCTTCTTTTGGTCTTTCTGCGACGACTACATCGAGATGGTAAAGCTTCGAGCCTACGGCAACGGCGAAGCTAGCCAAGAGTTCAGCTTTGCCGAAACTATGTCGGCCCGAGTTACTCTTGTCACGACCACGGCGGTGCTGATGCGGCTCTTCAGTCCATTTCTTCCCTTCGTAACCGAAGAGGTCTGGTCGTGGTTCCACAAAGGATCGATTCACCGAGCACCATGGCCGGAGGAGCATGCCATCTTTTCCGAAGCCCAGTCCGTCGCAGCGGATCTCGATCTGGAAGAAGAATTAGTCGCCACAACTGCTGAGGGATTCGAAGCAGACGTGGTTTACCACGTCTTATCGAAGGTCCGCAGAGCCAAGACTGAAGCGAAGACTTCCATGAAGACCAAAGTGTCGGTCCTCAGCGTCACTGCAAGCCCAGAAGCCATAAGCACAATAGAAATCGCCAAGGCTGACCTCGCGAGCGCCACCGGAGCACGCGAAATCAAGCTTCAGTCCAGCGTTGGGTCCGGATCCATCTCGGTCGAAGCTATCGAGGTAAGCGTAGAACTTGATCTTGGCCAAGATAAGAGCGCATAACGCAGAGAGTCGTTGCCCGACGGACTTCGCACAATTGGCGCCGTTGCAAACGTAGGTCGGCGTATCGGCCATCGCGAGTCCGTATCGCCTCCGATGGCGACTTAATAGCTTGTCACGCAGACAAATCGTTTCGCGATGACATATTTCTAATCGAGAGAACCTCGCCGCGCCCACGGGGGGCGCGGAGCCTCTATGGGCGGCAGGGATGATTTTACGGCTGCAAAACGCGTGCCGCACCGTGATTGCCAGTCAGCACAAGCCAAATCAATCTCCTCTTGAGTTCGGGCCACAAAATTCCACCACATCAAGATAGGTTCGGGAAATCTCAGTCCGCCGATGAGTAATGCATGGCAATCGCTCGAACTACTAAGGCCGAGTTCTCCTCGCCCGTCGCCGAGGAAATAGAGATTCCCGGGAACCACAAGTCGGCCTTCGACAATTAGTTCACCTTCGAGCACCACCAACGCGTGTTCGCGCACCGGCTCTAACGGCACGCTTGTACCGCCTTTGTGTACGAGGAGGTCCACACCGACTAGATCGCTGTCGCGCCGCGCTGGCGAGCTCCCGCCTGCGAAATCGCCGGCCAGAATTGTCGCGGCGATGTTTCCAACTTCAAGCTGGGGAAGTGTGGTATGGTGCTCGAACTGCGGCGGTCCATCTCGACTTTGAGACGGTTGGGCCACCCACAATTGCACCCCATGAAATTGTCCCCTGAAGCCAGCCGTGGCCTCTTCAGAATGTGCCACACCCCTTCCAGCAGTCATTAGATTAAGTGCCCCAGGACGAATCACTA
>JAKASN010000082.1 GCA_021819025.1 Actinomycetes bacterium
CAGGGGCTGGTACCCGATCATCATAGATACCGATCAACGGCTGGCAGAACTGGACCCTGTTTATGTGGTGCACCAGGTCAAGGAGAAATTCGGCGGACTGCGGTACTACTACCAACAGAGCGGGATGGTCAGCGACGATGTGGAACGGCAGATGGATGAAGCGGTGCAAGAGGCTGAGGCGAGGGCTGCCAAGACCTGCGAACGTTGCGGTACTGAGATCCATGTCGAGTTGCGCCAGGATCAGTTCCGGATTCTCACTCTTTGCGAGGCATGCGAGGGGATGAAGAGGGAGGAGAAATAGCCAAGAAAGCGGGCTACAAAAGTTGGCCAGCTCCAATGCGACAAGATTCAGCATCCGAGTGGACCGCGACTTTACTCCTTTGTTGACATAGCGGCATGAAACCGCTATTATCTGAATATCCCCCTAACCGCTCTGCCGGTTAGGTGCGAGAGCCGCCCCAACGGCGGCTCTCTGCGTCTACCAGCTCGGCGGCTTGTGGAAGATCCCGCGGTTGTCAATCAGTTCCAGTGGGAACTGCGCCCTGGCTAGAGCGGCCGGTCGCACTACTTTGTAGTAGTCAGCATATTGCGCAAGCGCTTTACTGCGATTCCCGTCAATATGAGGGTTGACGACACCGACTTTGATCCTCAAGAGGTCCCGCGCCATGCGTAGCGGCTCTTTGAGGTCTCCGTCGTTCGAAATCACCACCGCAGTATCGCAGTCCTTCTCGAATGCGTCCATGAGAAGGTACGCCGCGAGGTTGACATCGGAGCCCTTCTCCTCCGTCTTTATAACCTCGACGGTCTTCGGGCCGTTCGCCCGCGGGGCGGCGAGCGGCATCCGAACCGAATGACTCAGGAAGTGCCCAAAATGCACAGTCACCTTTGGAAGGGTTCCAATAGCTCTCAGATAGGCAAGCTGCCTACTTTCGACGCCGGAGCAGGATCTGGGCCCAGGCGGTGCTTGCGGCGGGAGAATACCTCATCAGAAGCGGCGAGAACAATTCGGATGTAACGACGGATGGCCCAAAGCACGGACATCTCCCTTCGGCAACCACTTCGCCCACAAGCCCAGAAGTTCGCATATGCCAGCTCTGTATGTAGTCAGCCCGGGCTGAGGACTCGGTAAAGGTAAGCCAGGCCGTGCAAGTAAAACGCCGGGTCATCACGCCGCCCAATCTGCTGAGACCCATCTGTGCTGGTCGTGTCCGTCGTGGTGCTCCAACCGAGGCCCCGACGGATCATGAGGGCAAAAAGCGCCCCAGCGAGGAGTGCGGCGAGCGAAGCCGCACACCGGATCAACCAACTGCACCTGGAACTAGTCCGACTTGTTTTCATCCGGTCCGACATACTACACTCTGTCATAGATAGCAATCGCGCGACAGCTAGGGGCAGCGATCCGCCGACGGGTGCCAACAGGGCTGAGAGGAGAACGCATGAGCTTGCGGCTGCGCGAGACGGCCCCGAACTTTACCGCTTCGACTGCCGAGGGAGAGTTCCGCTTCCACGAGTCGCTGCGGACCCGTCGGCGAATCTTCTTTTTTCGGCCGCAGGAGTCGTTCGGCGATACACGACCAAGTTCTATTCGGGTGCTTGATCCAAGGACAGCCTCGCAGCGCTCAAAGAAAAGACCATAGGAATGAGAGCCGATATGGCGGATCACCCACGCAGGCGGATGAACCGCGTCGAACGGGCCAATGCCGAACGGGGTCGCCACGACATAATCGCGTGCCAGCCGAACCCCGCGACGGGATCCAACGGGAGGATCCACCCCAATGCAAGGAGCATCACCTTGTCGCGCGCGATATCGGTGCCCGATCCGAACCAAAAGGCCGGCCCTGCGAATGCTCGTCTGGCGTGCACTGCGTGCAACTTCAACGACTTAGTCCGGGTTCCAGGTTCGCAAACACCATCCGCGTTCGGCCCGGTTTCCACCAATGCGGCCTGCATCGACGGCAAAGACCCTACCTTGCGTGCCCCTTCACAGCTAGGGCAGCTGTACAGCTGGCTGTACAGCCAGTCCCGCATAGCGCTCGCAGCGCAACCGGAAACCAGTAGCCGTTTTACACACGCGGGCTCATCAGCTCTCAGGGCGGCTGCCGCGTCACGAACACCGGCGCACATTTCAGACAAACCAAAGGTCCCTAGGTCGAATCGGAGCCATGGAGCTAAATCCCAGCGCCGCCACTCGACGGCATGCCACCTCTCAACTGGTTGGAAACACCACCGGAGCGCGACGAGGACCGCAGCCGACCAGCGGGCCGAGCCGCCAGGCCTCGATCTCGTCGACCTGTCCCATTCCCCAGCCTCCCTGGGGACAGGACAGGAAAAGAAATGAACAGCTCCGTCGGACACGTCGCGGTGGTTCTCGGCCTGGTCGGGGCGCTGGCTGGGATGGCGACCCTCGGGTGGGGCCTAGCCCGGGGAGACGCCAGCTGGCTACGCCGCGGGCAGCTCTACCCGTGGATGGTATTCCTGGCGGCCGCGGCGGCCGCGGCGGCAATGGAGCACGCTCTTATCAGCAGGGACTTCTCGCTTGCCTACGTGGCCCAGAACGACGGGCTGGGCACCCCGCTGCTGTTCCGGATTACCGGGATGTGGTCGGGCCTACAGGGCTCGATCCTGCTGTGGACCCTGATCCTGGCTGGCTACCTGGCGGCAGTGGCCTGGCGCTTTCGTCGGCGGGCAACAGACCCGCTGGTAGCCTGGGCGACGCTGGTTGGCCTCGGAGTCGCCGCCTTCTTTTTCGGCCTGATGATGCTAGGCAGCGCCGACCCGTTCCAGACCCTGGCTGGCCAAATACCAACCAACGGCCCGGGACCGAACCCACTTCTCCAGAACAATGCCATCGTGGCCTTCCACCCGCCCCTGCTCTACCTGGGCTTTGTCGGCTTCACGGTGCCGTTCGCCTTCGCAATGGCCGCGCTCATCAGCGGGCGGCTGGGCGAGGGATGGCTGGCGGAGACCCGGCGCTGGACCTTGTTCGCGTGGGGATCCCTCACCCTCGGCCTCGTGCTCGGGGCTTTCTGGTCATACCAGGTGCTGGGCTGGGGCGGCTACTGGGCTTGGGACCCTGTGGAGAACGCCGCGCTGCTTCCATGGCTTACCGGGTCCGCCTACCTGCACTCCATGATAGTTCAAGAGCGCCGGGGGATGCTGAGGGTATGGAATCTCTCGCTCGTCATTGCCACCTTCGCCCTCACGATCCTAGGCACTTTTCTCACCCGCTCGGGCGTACTTGAGTCGGTGCATTCGTTCAGCACCTCCACCGTCGGTCCGGTCATCCTCGGTTTTTTCGGTTTGGTCACAGTGTCCGGTATTGGCCTCATCGCCTGGCGCGGCGATCAGCTGCGTTCGCCGGGCGCTATCGACTCGCCGCTGTCGCGAGAGAGCGCCTTCCTGGCTAATAACGTGGCCTTCGGCACCTTCGCCTTTGTGGTGCTGCTCGGCACTGTCTTCCCGCTCGTGGTAGAGGACCTCAACCACAGCACGGTCTCGGTAGGCGCTCCCTACTTCGATACCATGACCATGCCGATCGTGCTAGTTCTCTTGTTTCTCATGGCGGTGGCCCCCGCCCTTCCGTGGCGCAAGACTACTGGCGAGGTGCTCCTGCGAAGGCTCCGGTGGCCGGCGGCGGCCGGCGTGGCGACCGTGGTCGCAACTAGCGCAGCTGGGCTGCACGACCTGCCTGCGGTCATCGCCTTCGGGCTCGGCGCGGCGGTGGCTGCCTCAGCACTGCGCCAGCTCTGGCTGTCCTCCCACCGTAACGGCTGGCGGGGCTTGGTTGGCCGCAGCAACGGCGGGATGGTCGTGCACCTTGGCGTGGCCATTTTGGCCGTGGGCTTCGCGGCCAGCGCTGCCTACGGCCAGCGGGGCCAGCTCACCCTCCGCCCGGGCCAGGCGGCCCGCTTCGATGGCCACACCATCGCCTACCTTGGCGTACAGACTCGCCACTACCCCAACCGGTCCGCCATCGAGGCTAGGGTGCGCCTCGATGGCGGACCGGTTGTCTACCCCGCCATCAGCGTGTTCGGATTCAGCTTTGAGGGCATCGGCACGCCGGCGATTCGCTCGGGCGCAACCCAGGATGTCTATCTGACTCTCGACTCCAGCCCTGTTGGCCGGGAAGCGCCCGCCGTCATTGGCGTGGTCGTCCAGCCTCTCATCGTCTGGCTGTGGATCGGTGGCGGGGTTATGGGTTTAGGTGTCGCGCTTGCGGCCTTTCCCGGGCGCCGGCGCCAGATCGATGCCTCAAATTCCGCCGCGGGAAGCTCACCGGTGCGCGAACGCATACGCGCGACGAGTGGACCGGACTGAGATGTCACCCCCGGTCGACTCGGAGTCCAGGTCGATCCTCCCGCAACCGCGGACGTTGCGATTGGGACTTCTGTGGATAGCCATGGCACTCGCTTTGGGCGGTGCCCTCGGATACGATGCCCTCGCAAGCCGCCCACCCAATTCTATCAACCAGCGCGTGCTCGCGATCGCCAGCGAGGTTCGCTGTCCGTCCTGCCTGGATGAGACGGCAGCTCAATCTACAACCCAAACGGCCATCGCCGTGCGTGCAACGATCCGCCAGCGCCTTCTCGCGGGACAAGATCAAGAGCAAATCGAGGCCTACCTCGAGAGCCGCTATGGTCCAGCGATCCTTCTCCGCCCGCAAGCCACCGGAGTGAGCGCATTGGTGTGGGTGCTCCCGGTGGTCGCGGCGCTCGCGGCAATCGCGGCGCTTGCGGCGGTGCTGTTCAATCGGCGAGCGGGGCCCGCCGTTCCATTGAACTCCGAAGAGCGCGAGCTGCTCGAAAAGGCGCGACGGCGCTGGAGGGAACACGGTGGACAATGAGCGAGCAATGCTGGGCGAGGAGCGAGACTTTCTGCTGGCCGCGCTAGAGGACCTTGAGGCCGAGCGAGAAGCAGGGGAGCTTACCGAGGCCGACTACGTGGCGTTGCGGGCCCGCTACGAGCGGCGCGCTGTCACGATCCTTTCGAACCTCGTCACCGGCCATCCTCCCCAACCCGAGGAGATCGCCTCAGGGGAGTCCGCGCCATACCGCGGTACCAGCTTGCGCCGGCCACGGGGCGTTCTGGTCGCCTTCGCCGTCGCGGCAGTCGCGCTCGGTGCCGGGGTTGTCGTAGATGGATCGGCTGGCAATCGCCTTGCGACCCAGACCATTACCGGCTCGGTGCCCCCAGCGCTCGGCAACGACTTGATCAATGCCCAGGCGGCAATGGCCAAGGGCGACCAGCTCCAGGCGCTCAAGCTATTCGAAGCAGTGCTCGCCACACAGCCCAACGAGCCCGAGGCCCTTGCATATTGGGGGTGGATCGTGGCCAATGCCGGCGAGGCGACGGGCAAGCCTGCGGTTCTCACGCGGGGCATCACCTCTATCGAGGCCGCGGTCCGGGTCGATCCGTCCTACCCCGACGCTCACCTGCTCCTCGGCCTGGCCCTCCTGGGCAGCGGCGACGCTGCGGGCGCTGCGACGGAACTGCGCCACTTCCTGGCCCTGGGTCCCCCGCCACAGGAGGTGCGGGCCGCCGAGGCCGCACTAGCCAAAGCCGAGGCGGCGACCAGATCTCGCCAGGGACCGGCGGCCGGATAGCTCAAGGCGACTTCGCCGCATTGAGACGGCGGCAAAGTTTGCTCCGGAATGCGCGCACTTTGCGGCGATAGGGGTGATCAGGATGGAACCCAACCTCGAATGCGACGCCTCTTGGACCCCATCGGTTTCGCAATGGGTCCGTCAGCGCGTCGCCGAGTCCTGCTCACGCCCCCGCCGCCCGGGCCTTGGCGATGAGCTGGTCTAGGCCCGCAGCGGTTACCGGACCGATGACTTTCGCGAAGATTACCCCGTTCGGAGCGATGAGGTACTTCTCGGGAGGATTATCCACCCGTAGTCGAGCGCGATCCTACCTCCCGGGTCGGATACCACGGGGTAGCGTCCAAGCTCGCCGCCGAGGAAGCCACGGATGTCCAGAATCGAGTCCTCGAAAATGACGCCTACCAGGCGCGCGCCACCGGGGTGCGAATGCTCGGCTACGAAGCGCTCCAGCTGGGGCTGTTCCTCGTGACACGCTACGCACCAACTCGAGAAGAAGTCCACAACAACGAAGTGGCCCCTCAGGCCCGCCAATGAGAACGGCTTACCTGTGATGGTCGCTCCGGCGATCGCAGGGGCGGTCTGGCCGAGCAGGGGGCTGTTCACTTCAACCTGGGACACGGGCGGAGCGAGCGCGAAGACGGCTATCGTCGCAGCCGTCAATACGCCCGCGACCAAAGACGCCCACATCGTTATGCGACGACGCCTTCGGCGAGAGGGCCGGTGAGGTTTCGCCGGCAATGCTTCGACGGTGGCCGACCAGCTGCCATCCGGGTCGGCCAGGGAAGGATTCGGGACCACTGGCACCTCAGCCAACTTTGCCCCTCCTGAGACGGGTGAGCTCTTGGCGCAATTTGCGCTCCGACAGCCGGCCATAGGAGAAAGGCGAGCCGTCGATGAGCACCCCAGGAGGGAACGCTACGCGGTGTTTCGCCATGAGCTGGCGACCGGCCTCGTTCTCTGTCGACAACTCCTCGATCTCAAGTTCGAAGTCGACGCCAATCCGCGAGAGTACCGCTTTGGCGTGTTCGCACAGTCCGCAACCCGGCGCGCTAAGCACGGTAATACGCACCAAAGTCAGCTCCCTCCATGGCTGGCCATGCCAGCCCGCATCTGGGCAAGCAGCGTCGGGACTGGCACGTACATTGTGTAATTGGGAGACCCGCCATAGTCCGCCCGCCACTCGATGATACCGCTCGGGCCTACCAGCACGAATGAGTGCCCGTCAAGGCCCGCGCCCATCATGCCGTAGCTGTTGGCGCCATAAGCGCGGGACACGGCCAGTTTCGTGTCCGACAGCACCGGAATCGTAGTTCCGTAGCTGCTTGCAGCCTGCGCCAGCGCGCCGAGAGGATCCGTGGTAATGCTCACCACCTCGCCGACGCCGGCGCGATGGAAACCGGCAAGGTCGTGTTGGATCGCCTGGAGTTGGACCCAGCACGGCTGGCAGTCGACTCCCTCCTGGAAGTAGAGAAGCACGGTCTTGCCACGCTGGGAGCCGAGGTTGAAGCCGCCCCCCATGTTCGATGGCAGCGTGAAGTCGGGAGCCAGGGCGCCCGGACCCGGCTGGCCGACCTGGTAAGGGTACGATGTTTTGGCGCCGCTGTGGCGCTGGGTCAAGAAGACGACCAGGAGTACAAGGACAGCAGCCGAGGCGCCCAAGGCGCTTCGGATCCAAATCTTGCGCCTCCGGGCTCGCTTCGCCCGTTCGCGACGCATGCGGCTGCTAGGTCGATTCGGCGGCACAGTTGATGTCATATTCAGAGACCCTTCTTACCATCCTGCTCAAGTTCGATCTGAGAGATC
>JAKASN010000083.1 GCA_021819025.1 Actinomycetes bacterium
TACGCGGCAGGATCGAAGACTGGGCTGCGGACCAAGGAGTGACATTCAAAATTCCCATAGAACTTAATAGTCAAGCCGCAATGGTAACTGCCGTAGCAGCGGGCGCGGGAATGGCGATCGTATCGCCTCTGGCGGCGGTCCCCTTAATTGAGGCAGGCGAGATTCAAGCCGTTATATTGTCGCCCCCAATCTCGCGAGATTGGTTCTTCGTCTCGCGAAGCGATTCGACAATCCCATTGGCTCTCAGACGGCTTGTCGACACCATTGGAGCAGTCGCGACACGAACGCAACAGGAGTGCCTGTGGAGACTTCAGAACCACGCTTCGTTTTGCAGCACGACATTAATCGCTAAACGATCGCAAGTTGCTGAACTATTTACTGAATCAGCCGTTTCAACAGGTAACGGCCTGCACAGCGTATCGAATTTCACCTCAGACTCGGGAGAAGAGCTTTGACTTCGAATGGTCCACACTTAGGGCTCGCCATGCCGTTTATGGGCGATGCTATGCCGCAATGGCATGATCTCAAGAATGAAATCAAAAACGCAGAACAGGTGGGATTCTCGGAATGTCTAATTCCGGATCGGCCGACATACCACCTTCCCACCGCCGATGCTCTTACGGCAACTGCGGTCGCTGCAACGTGCACCGACACCATCAATATCATCTCTGTCTGTATAGTGGGATACCGCAATCCAGTATTATTGGCCAAAGCGATGAGCACCATCAACGGTATATCCGACGGCCGTCTCGTGCTTGCGGCAGCACTCGGTGGCGACTTCCCGCACGAATACAATGCGTTTGGGATAAAGGAAAAGGGCGAATTGGTTCCTCGCCTTGAAGATGGCATCGCAATTTGCCGAAGGCTATGGAGCGGCGAGGCAATCGACCATCAGGGCACATTTCTCTCCATCACGAATCTCCAAGAACTCCCCTCGATGACCCAACCGCTGCCAATTTGGCTGGCACATCGCGGCCACGTCGGGCCATCTACCGATCGAACAGCTCGAATCGCTGACGGATGGTTAGCTTCCTGGGTTAGCCCAAGGCGCCTCCGTGTCTCATCGGAAGAAATCCGTACCAGGGCCCAAGACTACGGGCGCAACGCGTCGTCTATCAAGATCGCCGCAATGGTTCGGGTATACCTGGCTGCAAATGTAAAGGATGCCTCCGAAAAGATGGCGGCGCGTAGAACGGCACTTTATGGCCATCCTTATGAGCCAGATCGCGTGCAGCATTTGCAAGTGGGCGGACCTCCCGACTATTGCTTGCAACGCCTTGAGGAATTCTGCGACGCTGGTGCCGAGTACTTGATTATCCAGCTGGAGTGCGACGCCGCAGAGCGCCGAGCACAAATGGCTTGGCTGTTGGAGGACGTGATTCGGCCTGGCACGAAGGCGCACAAGGCAGAACTCAGGCTTTAACCTGAACCCACGCATCTGCCTCTCCAAAACCGACCCAGGCGCGACAACTCGACGAATAGAGCCATTCGCGTGGAGATGAGCCCGCTAAAACCAGTCCCGTCTCCCCCAGTGGCGTGGTGAGTCAAGGACTCGTGATTTCGTTCTTATTGTCGACGCGTGAGATACGCTAGGGCGCTTGGTTGGGTTGGTACCAGAACCCCAGTTTGTAGCGCCCTACCCGGTAGCGGTACAAAAGAGAACGCAGAGTCACGAGAGCGTGGAGGAACTCGTTTGCCCAGGGCTGTTGGCGTGGTTCCTCATAGGGTGATTCGCCCGGAAGCATATGCCAGTCGGGCAGGTATCGAGATGAACCTCGTGCACATCGTCGCCGAGGTGGACAAAAGTCCCCGCAATTGTAATTTCTCCCAGAGGTGCGCTCCACCGAAGCTGGTTGTGGCCGAGCATCTTAGATGCGAACCAGGCGACATTGGCAAAGAAATCTCTCGATGAGACGTGCTCGAGGGCAGTATCTTGGATGCCACAGATGGCTATCTCGATCACTGCGCGGTTGCGCTGTGCTACCACATATCAAGCTCTATAGCATTGTTATTATACCTTGCCAGCTTGTTTCGTAACGGCTGCTACGTACACAGCACTGTGAATTGAAACCGGCAGAGCCGACATCGGCAGAAGCGTCAATAAAAGCACGACAAGCAAAGGATATTGCCCGTACAAAGTTGGGCACATCTCACAGCCAGGCTCATCGGCCGCGTGACTGGACTCAATTGGTCAATATCGAAGCGGCAACCATTCAACGCGCCGTTTAATGGGACGTTTCTCTTTGCCTACTCGCCAGCACCCCAATTTACAAATAACCCTGCGACGAAGCGGACATGATCTATCAATTCAGTCGCGAGCCTGCCCGAAACTAACAACCCTTCGTTCAGGCCCTCGTGTTGGCGGCGGTGATGGCAGCGGTCATTAGGACGAGCCGGACCCGGGTTGCACGACGCTGATTGTCAAGGTCTGCACTGGTTGGGAGCAGGCCGTTGCGGTGTAGCTGAGGTAGATGGGCGTCGTTTGGTTCGGCGGGTAGATCTGCAGGTATTGGGTGGAGACCGGCTGGCATGTGGACGTGGGGTAGTTCTCTGCGTTCGCTATCTGCAAGAGCGCATTTGCCACTGCCCCCGGCGTCAGCGTGACCAGTTGGCGCGGGCTCGACTGGCTTTCTGTGGCCGCGAGGCCGATCTGGCTGACTGGGGTCCCGCCAGCCAGCGCGACTCCTGGATAGCCATACAGGGTGCAGGTCACCTGGGAGATGTTCGTGAAGTCGATCACCGTGTAGGTGCTGCCGGCAGTGCCCTGCGAAATGCCCACCGTCGCAGCGAGGGAACGGGTCGGGCAAGGACCGAGAGTTGCCGACGTGGTAGATGTGGACGTGCTAGATGTGGACGTGCTAGATGTGGCCGACTTGCTAGTCGTGGAAGATGCCGAGGTGTTAGAGGTGGTCGAGGACGAGTTGGAGGACGTGCCGCAGGCCGCGACGAGTGTCGCGATACAGGCGAGCGCGACGCCCGTGCTTACGCGCCGGGCCATTAAGTGAGATTCCTCCATGACGGGTGTCCTTCCGCGCGCAACCACTCGGAGCCGCCGTCCTCTCAGCTCGGTCAAGTCCCCGTCAGTGGTGTACGAGCGCTTATCCTAGTCCGACGCACCCCCTTAAAGTCAACCCCGAGTTTGCGATGATTGAAAATTCCAAGCGGCCTCCCAACAGGATCGAGGACGACCTTTACGCCCCAATCCCGCACCAAGTTGAGCCGAAATTCGATCTCCAGCGACGTGGTCGGTATGATCGGCGCGATCAAGGTACCTTCAAGGGCCCCGGGAGCTAAATAATCTGGGCTCGACGTCGGCCACCGCCGGACATCTCGTTGCAAAGGGAGGCATCGCCGGGCGGCGCTGGTGCTTATGGCGTCAACTTGGCGGCCGAAGTCCAAATGGTTCGCACCGCTCCTTCTTCGCGATGGCTTTTCAGGCCGCGTCGCAACCATGTCTTGCTGGTGGTCTCGGCCGAATAGATAACGGCAGCACTCGGTCGGCCCCGCGAAACACCTTACAAAGTTTGTGCTGGTGGCCAGACAAACCGGAACGTCGTTATTTGTTGGGGCAGAGCTGGCTCGCGATGATATTCTTTTGGATCTGGGCGCTTCCGCCGAACACTGTCGTCACCAGCGTGTCTCGCACATGGGACTGCATGTCCGCCTCCATATTGTAACCCAAACCGCCCATAAACTGCATGCCCTAGAGTGCCGCCTCCTTGGCGCTCTCAGTGGCCATGAGTTTGGCCGCCGACGCCTGGGCGGGAGCGAGCTGGCCGTCGTCGAGGAGATCGGCACAGTAGTAGGTCAAAAGACGCGCGGCGGTTAGCTTGGTGGCAGTCTCAGCAATGCCATGCTGGAGTGCCCGGAAGTGACCAATCGGCTGACCGAACTGGGTGCGGGTTTTAACGTAGTAGAGTACATCGTCAAATGCCCGCTGTCCGATCCCAACCGCTTCGACGGCGACAATGAGCCGTTCGATATTCAGCCCGCTTGTCATTACTGACCAGCCATTATCGGCTGGTTGTCTTTAGGACCTGCTCCCAATGCCCAGGCCCGTTCCAGCGCTGTATCTAGCACCCGAATCCAATCGCGGAGGTTTTGCGAAGGTGAAAGCTCGCAGAAAAGTCCCGATATCGAACGAGTTCATCACCTTATGTCCGAGCACCGCTCGGTTTGCTCGGGCTCGAAGTGATATCGAGGTGGTCGATGTGATCGGGTCCGGCTGTCATCGCATCGACCATAGTGAGAACCTTGGCTCGGTAGATTAGCTCCCCCAAGCCGCTTACCAAGTGAAATCTTGGCTTCAATCGGTTCCTCGAGCCCGAGGCCGTGAGACGGTGTGGATACCATCACAAGACCTGTGTCAGCCACACGATTCTTGTCATCGAAAGTTACTCGGATGCCTTTGAGACTGCGAGATCACAAACCCCCAACGGTGCCCTTTCGTTGGTGGCATCAGACGCAAGAACAACTGCCATCCTACCAGTTCAAAGGGCACTACTTCTTCGTATTGGGTCTCTTTATGCTATAACTTTTGGTGTATCGAGGCTCAATAGCTCATAGAGTACTCGGTTACTCGAAGGGGAGTGAAGCTCCTTTTTTTAGTGTGGGTATCTCAACTTGAACCGTATCGGGGTACTTGATTCCAGTCCCGGTATTAATTACCACAATCTCATCTGTTGGATTCAACCATCCCGACTGACTCAGTTTTTCCACCGCGGCAAAACATGCGGCACCTTCTGGACAGATGAACATGCCCTCCATCCGCGCCACGGCAGACTGAGATCTGAGAATCTCGTCATCGGTTACGGCAATTGCACACCCGCCCGAGCCATAAAGCGCCTGGAGCACCAAGAAATCTCCTAGTGCCTTGGGGACATTGATCCCGAAGGCAACCGTGGAGGCATTCTCCCAAGCTAACGATGCCTCGGCCCTTTGCTCCCACGCCTTCACAATCGGCGCGCAGCCAGTCGCTTGCACTGCCACGAGACGAGGAATCTTCTCGACCAACCATCCGAGCTCTATGCACTCTTGCAGCGCCTTGTAAATCCCGATCAGTCCGACGCCGCCCCCCGTAGGATAAAGTATGACGTCTGGGACCCTCCAACCGAGCTGTTCGTACAATTCAAGTCCCATCGTTTTCTTTCCTTCAAGCCGGTAGGGCTCCTTGAGGGTTGAAACGTCCGTGTAGCCCTGATTCGCAACGGCTCCTGCAGATATGGCTCCTGCATCTCCAATGAGCCCATCGACAAGGTAAAGCCGGGATCCTGCGATAGCGCACTCCGCTCGGGCGATCTCTGGCGCATCTGCTGGCATTACCACGAGCGACTCCATTCCCGCACGCGCGGCATAAGACGCCCATGCAGCGCCGGCATTGCCATTAGTAGGCATGGCGACTCGCTTGATCCCGAGCTCCTTAGCCCTGGAAATTCCCACCGCCGCGCCTCGGGCTTTGAAAGTACCGGTCGGCAAAAGGCCCTCGTCCTTCGTAAAAAGACGCGAAAGAGACAGCGACGCGCCAAACTCTCCCATCTCAGTCAGTGGAGTCATGCCTTCGCCAAAGCTCACCACGGACTCTTGCAATCTGACGGGCAAGAGCTCATGATAGCGCCATAAATTCGGCAGTCGTGGCGCAATCTCGGAAGGCTTTATGGCGTTGCGAACTGCCTTGAGGTCGTAACGGGCAAGCAGCGGAGCACCGCAAACACAGAACCCTTGCGGAACATCAGCATCATAGATCTTGGAACACCGTCCACACTCCAAGTGATGTAGGTAGCTGTAGCGCTCATTCCTGTCCTCAATATTCATATTCTCAACATCCTTTTATCGCTTAACATTGACCCGCCCCTATGAGCGCCACAATCTCGATATTCCAGCCGATATCACCAACTAACAAAACGCTGAGCGACGAAAGCGGGACCCATACCGCGAACTTTTACTTACCGCCAAGATGCCAACTAATTCAGAACTTAGGCGTCATATGCGCTGCTCTTGACATTGCTCTAGCTCCCAATTTGACCCCAAATTAGGATACACACCAACTATCGCCTAACGACAATTGAAACGGCCGAGAACGCTCTTCATTCCACACCGACATCTCCATCTAACTGCATTCACCGTTCGACACCCACTTCCAAATAAGCTTCACTCCATCTTTGCTAGAATCTCAAGGCCCTAGGAGACGCCACAAACTCCCATTCACGACTGAGCCTCCAGCTTGAACGTATCGGAGAACGACCCTGAAGTTGAAATCGATCGGACGCACATTCGTCTACAACTACATTGCACTCGCCGCCAATTGAATATGCGGCAATTTGGTTTGCGAGCGATCTATCCTTTCCCCAAGGCGGCATACCGGCCATGAATGTCGCACGCTCGCCTTCGCTCTTCGTCGGATAGAGAAGTCGAAACAATGACATTTTGGAGCACGGAAAGTAGATGCTCTCGCATTCCCGCCTCCGCTAGATCGGGGTCGTGAACCGTCACTGCTCTGGCGATCATTTCATGGTGGCCAAGCCACGTCCGCGGAAGTGTGCCTTCGTCCCACGCGCGATCCCGTATGATTCTCCAAAGCCGACCCTCACTATGCATAAGTAGCTGCTCGCTTACTTGAGCCAAAAATGGATTGTGACAGGTCTTTACCAGGACTAAATGTATCCCGATATCGGTCCTTGCGTTGAGCTCCGGGTAATCTATCGACAGTTCCATGCCTTCGAGGAGTTTTTTCAGCCTTGCGAGGGCCGGTGGGTGCGGATTCAAAGCCGCTTGGCGAATCGTCTCGGGTTCTATAAGCAGCCGAGCGTCGAGAAGATCGACGATGTTAGCTGGCACTGTCAATCGATCTTCCCAGAGTATGTCGGTGCCACGAGAATGAACCGAGCGCACGATGCTCCCAGACCCCCTTCGGGATTCGATATATCCCGAAAACTGCAGGCTCGATAGCGCTTCGCGAACCGACGCACGGCTCACCCCAAATTGCTTTGACAGCAGAATCTCGCTGGGCAGCCGACTTCCGAGTGGAAGTTCGCCAGCCTCGATCGCCTTAATCAGCTGGCCTGCGATCTGGACAAAGATGGGTGTCGAGTCGCTTACGGCGGCGAAGATAGGCGCCACTGCTCCACTCGCCCCGAATTGCGATTCTCCGACCGTCGTACCGCTTGATTCTCGTGTTGGCTCTCGACTCAACGAAATAGACCTTTCAAAATGCTCTCGCCTGACTTCCCGTATTCGAATAAGATCAGTGAATGCATCCCCTACCCATCCCGATCGGATGACGATTTTCCTGCCCCTACCAATCGCCTTGCACTTCGCTACACGCGACGAATAATGTTTGCCACAACGTCAAAGCAGTCGTCCTTTCCCGACACACTCGCAAAGCCGCCTTTGCGAGACCCCTTTGCGG
>JAKASN010000084.1 GCA_021819025.1 Actinomycetes bacterium
GAAAATGCCCAAGGCCGAGATCGCTGCCAAGGTAGCCACAGCGGCACAAATTCTCGGCCTCAGCGCCTACCTGGAGCGCAAACCCGGGCAGCTCTCCGGTGGGCAGCGCCAACGCGTAGCGATGGGACGCGCCATTGTGCGTGAGCCCGCGGCATTTCTCATGGATGAACCGCTCTCCAACCTTGATGCCAAACTCAGAGTCCAGATGCGTGCCGAAGTAATCCGAATTCACCGACGCCTGAATGTGGCAACGTTGTATGTTACCCACGACCAAATCGAGGCGATGACCATGGGTGACCGGGTGGCGGTCATCAAGGGCGGAAAGCTCCAGCAGTGCGCCAAACCTCAGACCCTCTATGACAAGCCCGCCAATGTCTTTGTCGCTGGGTTCATAGGGTCGCCGTCGATGAACCTCTACCGAGGGAGTGTTACCCAAGATGGCGGAGAACTCCTCTTGGGAAACCAAGTTATCGAGATGCCAGATGCACCGGTGGCGCAGGTCAAGCGTCTCCAAGAGTATCGAGGCAAAGAGATCGCCGTAGGAATAAGGCCTGAACATATGTCACTTACCAGCGAGAGCGAACCCAACTCGATATCGGCCGAAGTCGAGTTGATCGAGGCTCTTGGCTCAGAGCTCTTCGTTCACTTCAGAACCGGAATCAACTCTCTTGGCAACAGTGATGCCAACGGCACCGAGGTTGCCTTCGAAGCCGAAAGCAGTTCATCGCCTGCTGGGATGGGAGTCGCTCGCGTTGCTCCTCACAGTCAAATTAAAGTTGGCGACCGAGTTCAACTCGGTTTGGATGTCTCCAAGATGCACTTCTTTGATCTCGCCTCGGGCGAGTCCCTCGCGGACTGAGATTGCAAAAGCGTCTTCACCTGCGCGAAGCTTGCGTGGGCCAAGAGACCCAGGGACGAGGCAATTTCCTCATTAGAGCAAGATCTCGCCATTGGGGAGTCGGCGTTTATGCCGTTTCAGAGGACAGCAATAAAAGGCTATCGCCTGCTTCGAGGATGGGGTCGTCAGCCACTCCGACCATGACCTTGCCTCTCTTGACAATTCCCAGTACCAAGCCATCGTGCTCGGCACGAACCTTGCTAATGGGTTGGCCCACCTTGCCCGATGGCACAGCAGTCTCCTGAAAGCGAAACTCCTTGGAACTCACCAGCATCAAGAGCAATTGCGCGGCATGCGGCGTCTCGATGCTCTTGGCAAGGGTATGGCCCAGTAAATCCTCCGCAGAAACCGTCGCGGTAACGCCAAGGTCCAAAAGCGCACTCGCGATACGTGACGATTGGACTACCGCGAGAGTGGGCACATCGGGGGCAAGGTGGCGAAGGATGACTCCGATGATGAGAGAGTCCTTGTCATCCTCGGGGGCGATCAAAAGCCTTGAGGCACGGCTTGGCTCGGAACGAAGCAAAGTAGCTTCTAGGGTAGGGTCGCCTTCAATGGTGGAAATCTCCGCCGAGAGCGCATCAAGCTTGCGATCCGCAACCACAAGAACGCGCTCTCCAGCTGCGGCAACCTCCGCGGCGATCTTAGCCACGGTAGCGTGGGAACCATATATTGCGATGAACTCACCCTTAGGCGGCCGATCTTGCACGTGCAAGAGCTTACTGAGTCGGCTCGCCGCCGCGGCAGCGGCAAGGAGGGCAAATGCGGCCGCAAAGAGTGGAACCGCGGTCACCATCACCGCCACTGCGATAACCCGACCCACAGTATTGTGCGGACTGATGTCTCCATATCCCACCGTCGTCGCGGTGGTGATCGCCCAATAGATTGCGATGCCTAGGTTGACATGCTGGGTTAGTGAAAAGGCGATCGCCCCGAGAAACACAGATAGCGAGGCGAGCACGACCATGGCCACTGAATGAGAGCGCTTCGCCTTGGTAAGGATGACTGCGATAAGTGTGGGCACTTTGAAGCATCCTATCGCAATTATCTACGCGCAAAGGGGCGCGACAAAGGCTAACTCCAGCGGGCACAGCGAAAGACGCCCCCGCTCGCCGCGGGCGACACTCAGCTGGCAACGACAATAGCGGCTCGCCGAACTACCACCCTATTTATGGCATCACCGCAGGGCATGGCCTCACCACACTCACGGAGTAAAATAATCCTGCAGCGATCTCATGGTCCACTCTGGGTTCCCCCTGCCGCAACCTAGAGTGGAGGGCGTGTTCAGTTCGCCCTCACAACGTGGATTTATCGCCTTGGCATTAGCTTCGGTCATCTGGGGCGGAATGTATGTCGCGAGCGACGCGCTCATGCATCAAATTCCTCCATTTGTCGCCCTAGAACTCCGCGAAGCGGTAGCGGCAATAATCCTCATTTCCATCGCGGCAAGGCGCGGTTTACTCAAGGTGGACCGCGCTGATCGCCTCTCTTTTGTTGGAGTGGGCATAATCGGCTTTACAACGTCGATCGGATTTCAGTTTTCTGGAACCCATGATGCGGGAGCGGGGTTGGGATCGCTGGTCACGGCTTCTTCGCCAGTTTTGATTGCTGTGCTCGGGGTAGTGGTACTCAAAGAGCGCGTCCCTCCGGTTCGATGGGTCGCCATCGCCGTGGCGCTCGCGGGTGTAGTAGTGGTTCTTGGGACTCCCGCTGGCGGACCTCGCGCCGCAAAGGGGGTGATGCTGCTTCTCGTGGCGATGGTCGCCTGGTCCGTCTATACCATCTGGAGCCGTCGACTCCTTGATCGCTATCACGCTCTTACGGTGGTAGCGGTGGCCTCGGGAGTTGGAGCCATCACGAGCTTGCCGCTGGCGATCGTCGCTGGCGACCGTTCCGCGACGCCGCTGCCAACGACGCTTCTCGGCTGGGGGGAAGTCGGATACATTGGCATCTTCGGAATGGTCGTTGCTTATTTTCTCTGGGTGTCGGGATTTAAGCACGTTGATGCTTCGCGCGGCGCAGTTATGCTACTTTTCCAGCCATTGACCGGGGTCCTGCTCAGCGCTGCGATCCTCGGCGAGCCGATAAGCGCCGGTACCATGATGGGAGGTATTCTCATCTCTCTCGGAGTCATAGGCGCGATCCTCGCTGGCTCCAATCAGGCGCGGCAAGAGGCGGCTTCGCCAACTTAGCGCGGTTTAGGTCAAGGCCAACACAAACGTCCCGGTTTCGGCACGGCTGCGCCGAAATTCGGGTATCGCCTTTCAGCAGTAATAATCTCCTCGCTTGGGCCAAGAGATGCCAAACTCGCCGACACGAATCACCCAGTGCCAGAAAAATCGAGCGCAACGGGGATCTCTGAGAGGCACTTGTCACGGGCAAGGTCGCCGAATAGTCAGACATGGCCCGTCCGGACTACCGAAATCGTTGGAATACTACCCGTCTCACGCTGGTCAAATCATGCGGGGGAAATTGCTTCTCGCGGGCGGCACGCTAACGGGGGAGATAGATAGTGCTCCGGCATTTGCCGTGAGCGAGGCGTCGCAATGACTAGGGGAGGTCCCCCGTCATTCGCTTCGCGCTGAAGAGAGCAACTGCGTGGTCCGCCAACGTTACTTACTCGCAGATCTCTCTGGAGCGCAAATCATGAAGTTTGCTCTCCAAAAGATAGCCACAGCAAACGGACCAGCTCCGTTGATCGCGCTCCGCCAGTTTTGAACCTCGGATGTCCCCAACCCAGATATCGTCGCCAACAACCTCGATATCGAAACGAATGTCAATCCAGCCCGGCAACAACCATTGGCTGTTCTTTCGCCGAGGCGCCACTTGGCCACAGGGAACCCTCGCAGGCAGTCTCCCCTGTAGAGTTAGTCATGGTTCGACTATCGGGCTAACAGATCCGCGGTAGCGGGTCACCGCTTAGCATGTCGAGCACTCTGGATGCACCATAAGCGGTATTACAGACCACGATAGAGATTTCAGAGTCCATCACGGTCCCAATAATGCGGGCCTCTTCGCCGCCGGGAAGGGATCTGAGAAGCTCCTCTGCTTCAGAGGCGACAGCAGCTGAGACTACTGCAACGAACTGGCCCTCGTTGGCAATGTGGAAAGGATCGAGGCCGAGTATTTCACAAGCTCCCCTCACCGGTTCATGGACGATGATTTCCGACTCTTCGAGCACAACCTTGAATCCGGCAGCTACCGCAAATTCATTGAGTGTGGTGGCAAGTCCACCTCGGGTGGGATCACGCATCCATTTGATCTCGGAACCAAATGCGTCGAGTAGCGCGCGCACGTAGGGCCATACCGCCCTGGTGTCTGAACGCAGCGAGTCCGACACCAAGTCCAGCTCGCCACGCTCGAGCAAAATGGTGATCCCGTGATCGCCCACCGCGCCCGAAAGCAGCACGCGGTCGCCATTTGTGGCCCGCTCGGGAGACAATGCCGCAGCGGGATGCAGCCGCCCAATGCCGGTAGTGGTCATGAAGATCCCGTCGGCACTTCCATGTTCGACTACTTTGGTATCTCCAGTGACGACTTCAACCCCTGCGGCCTTGGCGGCACGAGCAACGGCAGCCACTTCGCGCAACAACTCTTCTCGGTCCAGACCGGCTTCGAGAATCATCGCCAGGGTGATGGCAAGCGGTTCGGCACCCGATACCGCAAGGTCGTTCAAGGTTCCATTGACCGCGAGCTCTCCGATTGATCCCCCCGGAAAGACCCGCGGGTTCACCACAAAGGAGTCCGTCGTCACCACCACTTCGTCGCGGCCCACCTTTACCAGGGCGGAATCGCCGAGGCGATCTAGCTCAGTCGACGCCAGGAGCGGCAAGATAAGTCCCTCGATAAGGCGGCGGCTCGCTTTGCCGCCGGAACCGTGCGAGAGGAGAACTTCCCGATCCATAAAACTGATCTTGGCATCCATTGCAATCATCAACCCTTCGTCGCAACAAGAGTGCGGTGTACATAGGTGTAATAGGCGGAACAGGCTCCCTCAGAAGAAACCATCAACGCCCCGATGGGATGCTCGGGAGTGCATTGGCTTCCCAGCAGAGGACAGTTCTCGGGACGCTTGGCACCAATTAGCACATCACCACAAATAGCGTCTTCGGGTTCCGGTGAAGATATCTCCTCCATGGCAAAGCGCGCCTCAGCATCAAAATGCGCATACGCCTTGCGAATTCGGTAGGCGGATTGCTCAATGAAGCCAAGTCCACGCCACTCGAAGCTGGGGCGCGCTTCGAAGACTTCCGATATCGCCGCAATGGCGGCAGCGTTGCCTTCGCGTTTTACCGCGCGAACGTATTGGTTGTAAATTGCCGCCTCGCCGCGGTTGACCATCTTCACCAAGAGGAGAATGGACTCCAATATGTCAATCGGTTCAAAGCCCGATACCACCAACGGGCGTCCGAACTCTTCGGCTACGAAATCATAAGGTGTCGTTCCGATTACCGCTGAAACATGACCCGGCCCGACGAATCCATCCAGATCGAGATCGGCACTCTCGAGAATGGAGCGGATCGGGGGACCCACGGTGACGTGGTTACAAAATACCGCAAAGTTTTCCACCTTAAGTTGGCTGGCACGCATAATCGTCAACGCAGTTGAAGGTGCAGTGGTCTCAAAGCCGATCGCGAAAAAAACCACCTCTTTATCGGGATGATCTATCGCCAATTTCAGGGCATCCAGGGGCGAGTAAACCATGCGGACGTCCTTGCCTCGTGCCTTGGCCTCAAGGGGAGAGATCTTTGAACCCGGTACCCTCATGACGTCTCCAAAAGCACACAAGATGACATTCGGATCGTTGGTAAGGGTCAGAGCCTCGTCTACTTTGCCAATGGGTAAAACACACACCGGACAACCCGGTCCGTGGATCATCTCGATGTTTTCCGGCAACAGCTCGTTGAGTCCAAAGCGGTAGATCGAATGGGTGTGGCCCCCACAGATCTCCATGAAACGATAGCCTCGATCACCGACCTCGGCTCGGATCGCCTCTGATAGAGCCCGGATCTTCTCGGGATTCCGGTATTCATCGACCATTTTCATATCTGATCTTCCCCCCCAATAAGTGATGCGAATGCATCGATCTCCTGCTGATAGTCCTTTCCAGACTGGGCCTGAAAATCTACAGTGCGTATCGCTTCGTCCTCGTCCAGCTTGGCGATCGCAAACCCCACATGTATCAGTAGCCAGTCCCCAACCTCGACTGAGGAGTCCGCTACCATGCCAAGATGAACGGTGCGGCGAATCGAAGACACTTCGACCTCGGCAAATTCAGCGTCGTTGACCCCAACCTTGGTCACGATTCCGGGAATTCCAAGGCACATCAGCGTTCGCCCCTTTTCCCGGAAGTTTGTGTAGCCGACTTCGCCGCGGCGATCGCTACTTGACCAAGTGAAATACCCTCGTCATTGCATGATACCGCTAAGTTCATTTTGACATCCAGTCCTGCATCCCGAAGCGCTATCGAAACTGCATCGCTAAAGATGCGATTGAGAAAAACTCCGCCGGACAACACCACGATCTGTGATCCACGCTCCCGTGCGATTCGGGCGGCCATCGCAGCTACCGCCAAGGCAAAACCGAGGTGAAAGCGCATCGCGATCGTCCCAACTGAAGTGCCCGAGAGGCGGTCCTGAATCGCTTCGGTGAGCATCTCTTGAAAGTCGATAGTTCCCGCGCCAGCAAATTCGAATCGATAATGATTGCTAGATATAGCGATGGGATCGAGGGCGTGGTTGGAAGAAGCACGTGCAAGATTCTCGAGCCACATCGCGGCCTGTCCTTCGTAGCTCATGGTGCCCGAAAAACCGCAAATCGCCGCTACGCAATCAAAGAGCCGCCCTGCCGAGGTGGTAGAAATTGCCGCTTCGCGGCCAAAGCGGAGACTCGATAGCACCCGGTAAAGACCGGCATCAACCCCGAAGACGTCCTTGGCGATAAGTGCCCACGAAGCATTGTCATCGAGATAGCCAGCCAGCGCTTGCAAAGGACGCCTCGCCGCGGCCTCCCCGCCCAGCAAATGTGCACCGCTAAGCGATGCAACTCTTTCGAAGCCATCCTTGAGCGATCCCCAAAAAAATTCTCCACCCCAAATGCTTCCGTCATCGCCATAGCCGGTACCATCCATTGCCACACCGACCACGCTTTGATCCCAAATAGCCCACTCAGCTAGCACAGAAGCTATGTGGGCACGATGGTGCTGAACTCGCAGTAGTTCTCGGGTACCAAATTCTTCGACATATTTCTCCGCGAGGGCAGTTGAGAAATAGCCGGGATGCAGGTCAGCGCAGAGCTGGACCGAGGCGGGGTCGATATCGTAAATGCCAAGGAGATCAGTAACGGTACGGCGATGCGAAAGCTGAACTTCGTGGTACTCCAGGTCGCCAAGATACTGCGAAACGAGCACCTTGGAACCCACGGCGACTGCGACGGTGGACTTGAGATCCGCACCGCAGGCAATGATTGGGGCGCCATGGTCGAGGCTGGCAACAAAG
>JAKASN010000085.1 GCA_021819025.1 Actinomycetes bacterium
GAACAGGTACACAGGCGACTACAACATTCTGCTCGACGGCAGAAAGCAGGGCATTGTCTCTGACCAGGAAGACCGGTGGGTCTGCCTGTGTGATGCACACTCGACTATCTTGGCCTGCCCAACGATTGCCTACGGCCTGCAGCACCTCTCCGGAGCGGAGTGGTGCGAGCCGTGCATGGCGATCTGCTACCAGGACGAGCCCAAGGACGAGGCTGAAGCGATTTCCGATGCGTCCTTGTACGCCGAGCTGCATCTGCCTAAAGACTGACGTTATGGGTTAAGAAGACCAGGCTCAACTGCTGTTGGGCCTGGTTAGATGTGCGATCTAAGGAGGCTCTCCGATGGCGGAGCGTCAGGTGGACTGGTTGGATCTATTGGCTTGTGAAGCGATTGTGGACCAAGTCAACACTGGATACGGACTGGGTGCCGACGAGGTGCTGGTGGCCACGGCGGCCGCCATGCTGGCGGCTGAGCTGCCGGCGGGAAGCGATATCGAGGTGCCGGCGCAGCGAGCCGAGACGGCGATCCGGTTTCTGAAGGTCATAACGGCGTAATCGGGGTTGCTACAGGCCGACAGCGGAAGTGCCTGCCGGACACCACCCCGCGCCGCTTCTGTCTCGGGGCCCGCCGCCCGGCGGGCCCGGTTCCAAGAAAGGGAGTGTCCGCATGGCTAACTACGTAGCGATGGCCCGTACCAACTACTTCAAGGTAAAGGACGTTGAGGCGTTCAAGAAATTTGTCGAGACGCTTGGCGACGCGGAGTTGATTGAGGACACCCAAGATGGCGAGATGCTCTACGGCATCATCTTTGACGAGCAGGGCATCCCGTCAGATCGTTTCTACACCAACGATGCTGGTGAAGAGGTCGAAGAGGAAGGCATCAACTTCCCAGCATTACTGGCCGAGCACCTGGTCGAAGGCTGGGTGGCCGAGCTGCGTGAGGTCGGGTTCGAGAAGATGCGATACCTGATCGGGTTGGCCATCCTGGTAAACAGCAAGGGCCAGCGCCGGGAGGTTCACCTGGATGACATCAGCAAGAAGGGCAAAGCTCTGGGGGAACACTACACCGACTGCTCTTACTGAGCACGGTGCGGCGAAGTGTGGATATTCACCCTTCCGTCTCTATGAAGCAACCGGTTTCATCTCAGGCGTAGAATACCGATCAGCGGCGCCAGGAGGCCCTTCCTGGGCCTCCTGGCGACTTTGAGCAAAGGAGGTGGGCACATGAACGTGAGGACGCTGTCCGTTGAGTGGAGACGCCTCTACGGTGTTCTGATGCTGTCTCTTGGTGGCGAGATCCTGGGGGAGATTTGGAGAGAGGGCAAGCGTTCAGCCGGCTACACCTGGCTGGCTGTGAAACGAGAGCGGCTTTACCACGGCGTGACAGCCACCGAGGGGGAGGCCAAGACAGCAATCCTGAGCAGGTTTGGTCTTCAGGCATGACCAGGCACAATCCGGGTGTTCGCTGGGTGAGACAGGGAAGATCTGGCTTCTGGTACCGCCTGAAGATCAACGGCGAGGACCGGGGCTATGTCACCCGCACCAAGACGGAATGGTACTGGGTGGCTGAGAGATGGGTGGCGTCTGAGATCATCTTGGATGGCGCCGGCTACACTCACACCTTGCTCCAGGCCAAGGCCGCGCTGTTGAAAGAGCTCGGAGTAGCACAAGCGAGTGCGGTGAGTGCATGACCAACCGTCAGAATCTTTATGCACTGATCATTGAAGACGGATCGGACCAAGAGGTCCGTTTGTACCACAACTCCGAGTCTGTGGAAGCCGAGATGCTGGCTTACCTGCACACACATGCAGAACCCGGGAAACTTGTATTTCGGATCCATCCCGGTGTCTCGGTTCCTAACGTCCCTCTGCTGGAGTTCTGTCCGTTCTGCGGCGGGAAACTACCCAACAACCCAGCGGAGAAGCCGCAATCATGAGGCCGTAAGGCTTGTTGTACACGGAGGAGACAAACCTCTTCACCATCTCAACGAGGAACGGGGTTTACGACACAATGGTTTGTAAGATCTGTGGCGTAACGGGAAAGCAGTTTGGGTTTGGTGGCGGAGTAGTAAGAGACCCGGAATACAGGGCCAAACGGTACGATCTATGCCACGTCAATGAAGACGGGAAGAAGGTGCTGGGCAATGACCAACGCCGAGGCTAATCAAGTTATTGCTGAGAGCATAGGTGACAAAGGCTTCTGGCCGGCGGAAACGTGCCCACAAGGGCACTACCATGCCAGGTCCCCAAGAATCGGGTCTTTATGCGTACTTTGCGTGGATGTGGCGGCGAGGGCTTGGTGCGCAGCTCGTGGGTACGAGATGCAAGACTGGGCACTCGGTGGGAACGAGCTATCGTGGCTTCGTGATAAGAAGCTGGAACTGAGCCAAGAGGACCACCCCGAATGGCAGATCCAGCGTGGCAAACCACGAAACTACTGTGACTCGTTAAGCGAACTCATACCTGTGGTGCAGGAGTGGTGTGACCGTAAGAAGATGCGACTCACCAGAGATTTACGCAGTTTTTGGACAATTCGGGCCTTTAATGATTCTCCATCACAACCGATACGTTACCGGGCTTCATTCGACGGTATTGGTGATTTCGCGTATGCCGATACTCCTGATGAAGCTTTGGCTCATGCCTATGCCGCTTGTTTAGTACAGACGAACAGTTGAAGGGGGTGATGGCCATGAAGCAAGAGCACATGTTCGACAACGGCTACCAATGGGATGACAAGCAGAGATTGCACGGCACGGCACTCCTGTTTGGCCAAAGTGGTGACAATGCCTATGTGGACATCTCCATTCAAGAGGGCCCAACTGGCTGGGAGTACACGCTCAAAAGATTGTACCCGCCAACCAAGCGGTTGCGCGTGGTGCAGCGCGGGCTTCGAGACACAGCGATGAAAGCCCGAGCCGCGGCTGTAGTGGCCGCCGGCGCAGAAGCAAACAAAGCCCCTAGATAGATCATTGGTCGGCACGCCTCGGAGGCTGTCGGGACTCCAAATCCCGGCGAGCGGGTTCGACCCCCGCCCGACCTGCCAAGTTTACCTCGGAGCCAGCCTTGCGGCTGATGAAGAGGTCGAAGAGGGGCATAAAAATGGTATCACTGAGAGAGGCGTTGTTGGCGGCATCTGATCTGGGGGACGACGAATATCTCCGCTGGAGTCCTGACAACCTCGTTCCTGGCCAACAGATCCCACCGTCCAATGTCTGGTTCGATGGCAACCTGACCGACGAGGTGCTGCCCGGCACATGTGTCATCGATCCTCGCCAAACCGGTGACTTTTCAGCGTGTGATCTCGATGGCGGTTACATGGGCGATGTGTATGTTGTGCGAGGGGAGCAAGTGGTCAGCGACTATGCTCCAGACGACCCCGGAGAGGTACTACTACGCTGGCCGATCGTGGTACGGAGGCTCTTGCCCGCTAAGATTTGAGGTCAATGCGAGCGGGTTCGATTCCCGCCCGGCTTGCCAAGTTTTCCTAGCGCAAGAACCGGGCTTCCCGGGTCTTGGGGGACAGGGGTAACGGCCGGTTCGATCCAGGCGCCCTGCGTGGTGTCTGCACTGCCACGCCGCTAGCAATTTCTTTGCCGGTGTAGCTCAGCGGAAGAGCTGCCGCCTTTTAAGCGGAGTGTCGCAGGTTCGATCCCTGCCGCCGGCACCAAATCTCATTCAGGTCTCAGGGGGTGTGTTGGATGGATCCGATCATCAACTGGGAAGACAGCAGCTACGGAATCTACAAGAACAAGACGGCACTCCGGCTTAAGGCCAGCGAAGTCGGCATCTCGGCCACAGTGTGGCTGGGCAAGCTAGGCAAGAACAAGCCAAGTTGGCGCTGGGTCGTCCATGGCACAGTCGGCGACCTGACGCTGATGGGGTACTCCTCGAATTTGACCTATGCCTGTGAAGATGCAGAGCGATTCATCCGGGCCGCCAGAGAGTTGCGACCAATTCGTTAGAATCTACAGATTTGGAGGTGGCTTAGATGGCAGCTGGACCAAGTTATGACCCAAGTAGGATTCCCTACGAGGTTAGACTGAGATACGAAGTGAAGAATGTTGTAGCCAGGCATCTTCGGCTTACTCACTTCGACGACTTATGGGTAGAGCTTTGTCATCTCAAGGATCAAATCTCGAAGCTAGAAAGTCGTATTGAGATCAGACGGCTCTTTGAATTCGTCCGTACGGAGACGTACGGGGCCCGCCACGCGGGCAAAGAGAACTAATAGTGGTCTGACGAGATGTCTCTTTGGAGGAAGGAAACAATGCAAAGCCTTGTGAATGTAAGTGCCCCGGTGAGAAGGAATACCATGGGGGAAACGAATCTCCTCTCCGTACTCGAGCGTTGCCATGATCACGTATATGCGAACGACGGGTTGCCGAAAGATGTAATATTTCGAGACATCACCTATTTACTACTCGCAAAGATCATCGACGAAGGCACTTCTCGTAGCCCCCGCAGATTTTCTGTGACATCAGAAGAGTACGTGTCGTTAACGAATGGGAACCACGGCGACCACCCCGGCCGTGAATTTGAAGAGCGCCTCAGCGGACTTCTCCGTGAGGTCGCAATTTGGTTTCCTCGTATTAACCATCGAGCGCTTCAGCTTCAACTTTCTAGTATCGCGTACATAGTTAAGTGCCTCCAGGCGGTTTCGCTATCGTCGACTCCATATGATGTCAAGGGGATCGCATATCAGGCGTTCTTTTCGGCCCACCATAGGGGGGCCAGGGGCGAGTTTTTCACACCTGGTCTCGTTGTTGACCTAGCCATGTCCCTTAACCCTCCTCGGGAGGGGTCTGTGGTTTTGGATCCTGCATGCGGCTCTGCAGGCTTTCTTGCGGCAGTGAGAGACCGCTACGGGGATAACTTCAGATTCATTGGTGTCGATATCAATCCGAACCTGATTGAAGTCGCTGAACTGAATGCCACCCTGCATGGTATCAGCGATGGGGACATGTTAACCGCAAATGCGCTCAGGCCCTTGGCTGAGCTTTCCTCAGTGACAGATGGCACCATCTCGGCTGAGTGTGCTGACTATATTTACACAAATCCACCGTTTGGGACTCACGGCAGAGTCCGAGATGGGAGCATCCTAAGAGAATTCGAACTAGGCTCTGCCGACCATGTAGACAACTCGGGACAACTGGCCGCAGTCCGTATCCCTCGGTCCTCGCAAACCCCAGAGGTGCTGTTTGTCGAACGCTGCATACAGTTACTCAAACCCGGAGGTCGCCTTTCAATCGTCTTGCCGATCGGAATCGCAGCCAACGCCAGCCTTGGTTATGTTCGGGAATTCATTACAGACACTTGCGAAGTCCTCTCTGTGGTCAGCCTACCTGATGGAATTTTCGGCGGGACAGGTACCAATCCTCGAAGCATGCTCCTGACGGCGCGGAAACGTGATATGCACGCGTCGGGTGGAGTGACTCTCCTCTATCGTATGAAGCACCTCCCTAAAGATGAGTCAACGATGGGACTCGTGTTTGGGTCTCTGAAGGAGAGCGCAGGACACAGATTCGGCGAATCGATTAAAGTGTCGGAAATATCGGGGAGTGGTAGATTTGATCCGGCCTATTGGCTTGCACAACACGGGAAAGGACAGGGCCAGACCAGTGGGCCGCGTCTGGGTGAAGTGGTCGAGCTGATTACGGAGCGCGCCCCAATAACTACGCTGGGCCGCCCCGATGGATTCATGTACGCAGACATTTCGTCGGTTGACCCCATGTTCGGGACGATTCAAGCGCGCCAGGTGTTCCCTCGCGAAGTTCCTTCACGAGCGCGGAAAATGGCACATGCCGGCGATATGCTGGTTTCGTTGGTCCGTCCTGACAGAGGTGCTATCGCGATCGTTCCAGACGACCTTGACGGATGTGTAGTTTCGACCGGTTTCGCAGTCTTGAGGTGTCGAGCATTAACTCCGCGCTATCTGTGGGCGCTCTTAAAAACTGAGAGCGTCGCTGCACAGATGGCGGACCTATGCACGGCTTCGATGTATCCCACACTCGGCGAGACGGATCTACTTTCGGTGCGCTTACCGTCTGTCTGTGGGGCCGACGCCCAAGCAGCAATTGAGGCCGAGATCGAGACCGCCCAGCGGATGTGGCAAAATGGGAAACTGGCTATATCGCATGCTCTGAGTGTTGTTACGGAAGATTCCAGACGTCACGTAAGCGCGGAAACCATACCCCGGGATCCGGTATCGGAGGATTCTGAGTGACGTGAGCCGGTATCAGAGAGCCATTGCGTCTACTACGAGCCGGCGGAAGGCCGTGAGGATGCGTGGCATCCCGTAGCACTGAACGGGCAAACATGATGTCAGTGATACATCCGGTCCGGAGCCACATATTGACTGCGAAGAAGTCTTGATCGGAGAATCGGCAGGAACTCGTCACCCAACCTTTCGTCTTGTTGTGGATCAGACGGGCTTTACTTGTGTCGGTTCCCCACAACGATTTCGCCTCAAGGCGTTTCCATGGTCCTTGGCCGTCTCGGATCAAGAAATCGCAGCTGATCTTCTGAGCTTGTGGGAGTGCAACCTGGAGATGCTGCGCAACATCCTCAGGAAGGCGCATGACCGTGAAGCCTTCTTTTTCGAGGATTTCTGAGAGTGCGGCTTCCGTCAGGCCCGAGTTTGAACGAGATATCCAGTCTCTGCCAGGACAAGTCGCTGGATCTCGCTCAATCTGGCGCGATCTCCCTCGGGCGAGGATGACGGGTCGAAAACGGCGAAAAGCGTAGTGGCAATGTTACAAAAAGTATTGTGGCCTGGTGTGCAGGAATAGCGGAACATCGTCGAGAAGTCCTGAGGTGCAATGTACATCCGCACCAAGCGCGTCTACCAGAACGGACGCTGGTACGAGTACCTCCTGATCGTGGAGGCCACCCTCACCAGTCGGGGGCCTCGCCAGAAGACCGTGGCCAACCTCGGCCGCAAGGACCTCCTCGACCCTGCCGACATCGACAAGCTGGTGAGGAGCATGGCGCCCTTGGCTCAGCGCACCCTGATCCTGGACCCCGAGCGGGAGGATCAGGGCTACCAGAGATCGCGGCTGTTGGGAGCCCTGCCCGTGTTCCACCGTCTGTTCGAAGAGCTGGGCATCGGCCCCTTCCTGCGCCAGGCCAATCCCACCGACATGCCGCTGGACCGGGCGGTCTTCGCCATGGTGGCGTCGCGGCTGATGGACCCCCTCTCCAAGCTCCGCACCTTCGAGGAGTGGCTGCCGTCTGTGTATGCCCCGGATCTGGAGGAGCTTCGCCTGCACCACCTGTACCGGGCTCTGGACCTCTTGGCTGGCAGCAAGGACACCCTGGAAAAGGCGCTGTGGGAGAAGACGCGGGGGCTGTTCAACCCCACGCCGGACCTGATGCTCGTGGACACCACCAACACCAC
>JAKASN010000086.1 GCA_021819025.1 Actinomycetes bacterium
CGCTACCGCCATGGCGAGGAGCCCGACACCGGTGCCGCCATATTGCTCAGGTATCAGTGCTCCGTAGATGCCAAGATGGGCCATCGCTTCCATGAGCTCCTCGGGGTAGCGGTGCTCGTCAATGATGGCTTTGAGGAGTTGCTCTTTGCGCTCGCCCAAACGATCCAGGTAGATGTCAACGCTCTGGGCGATCGCCTGGTGTTCTGGGGTAAAAAACGACGACGTCAATCGGGCGGACGAACCGACCATCTCTCCTCCACGCTCGGAAATGTAGTGTCTGGCTCGGCCAATCTGGGGTTCTCAATCTCCCGACACCGGGCTCAGTTCGACGCACTCTCGCGTTACCTGGGCCAAAGTTCGAGGTCGATCTCCTCCAAAATGGTTTGGAGCTAAACAAACACTACACCTCGTGCGCATGGCGATTGCGCTTATCCTGAATGCCCCTGCTAACTTTGCTGGCGATCCCGACTCCCGCTGGGTGCACCGCTTCGCGTGTCGGTGGCGAGATTGGCGATCCGCGCCCGGATGAGACGCGAACACTCTTGGGCCCGCTCGGCAACTCCCAGTACCAGCGCGAGGTCTCCCCTCGACCAGCTGGTGATATAAGGAAAGCTATAGCTGTCGGTTTCGACCCCAAGGCCAGCCATGATGAGATAGGCGGAGGTCTCGGCTTCAATTTCGGCGACTTGACGGGAGATGATGCCATCGGCGTGGAGCTGTGCATGGCTAATTTCATGAGCCAAGGTCTTGGCGCGCTGTGCACCGGAAAGTCCCGCTTTGAGAACTATCTGCCGGGTTGAGAAGTCGGTGAGTCCGTTGGCGCTGGGGAGATCCGCCACCTCAAGGCCAAAACCCATCTCCGATACCACCCTTTGCAAGGACTGGTTGACTGCGCTCAACTCCGGGGAGTCTCCCACGAGCAGTTCGGGGATCGGGCCATCGATCTCTCTCCCTTCGGTCTGGGAGATGTCAAACACGCTTACCCAGCGGAATCCCAATAGCTCTTTGTCGGCGTCACCGTGGTGCGTCGTCAACTCGTCATTGACGCGGATTCGGGTGGGTGGCGCCTTCGGCGTGGCAAAGAGCGGAGCGAGAATTGAGAATCCTCTCTCTCCGCTGCGCACTTGGCGGCCGAGTTTTTGCCAGTTGCGATAGCCGGCGAGGTGATTGACGCTCAAGTGGCGGTCGCGTGCCTGGATCGCCACCAATACCGAGTTGCGCGCGGAAAAGCGGTTCAAGATCGCGGATGCCGCCGCGATGTTCTTCCAGTCGGTCCCAGAGCTGATCCGGGCTACTTCACCGTAGAGGCGCTCGAGTACTTGTTGATATGCTTTGTTGTCTGCTGACATTTGACTTCCTCGCATTGTTGCGGCTTTTGTCTTGGGGCGATCAAAGTGACGCGAGGCGAAGTTCTTGAAAGTGCGAGCCAAAGCTGCGAGACGGCCGACGCGTCCCTAACGAGAGGAGCAGCGTCGGAGAGAATTCAACTTAGCCGCGTACTGTAACGATGCTTGATTTCTATGTGGGGACCGCTGGCTAAGATTGTCCCATCCATGTGAGCGATAGGAGCGGGGGAAAAGCTTGTGCTGCCAGCGGGCCTCAATGCCAACGAACTCGTAAAGCGCTACGGAAAGTTCACCGCGGTCGACGGCATCTCCCTGGCGATTCCGCCAGGAAGCGTGCACGGACTCATCGGTCCCAACGGGGCGGGGAAAACCACCACCCTGGGGATGTGCGCAGGAGTGATTCGCCCGACTGCAGGCAGCGTGAGCGTTGATGGGGTTTCCGTTCTGCAAAGTCCCCTGGTGGCCAAGTCGCGGGTGGCGATCCTCTATGACGAGCCCTATCTCTTGCCGAAGTTGACGGGCAGGGAGCTTTTGGACTTTGTCCTCGCCATGCACGGTGTTGACCCCTCGGCGCGAACAGACCTGGCCATCGAGCGTTTTGAGCTCGGAGGTGTGATCGACAAGCAGACTGGGGGTTATTCGCACGGCACCAAGCAGCGCCTCGCTCTCGCGATTGCGCTGGCGCGCGATCCCGCGGTCTATCTTCTCGATGAACCCACGGTGGGCTTGGATCCTCGCTTCATCCGCGAAATGCGCTACATCATCGCAGAAGAAGCCGCCCGGGGCAAAGTCGTGGTTCTCAGCACCCACCTCCTCGATGAAGCCCAGGGAATCTGCGACTCCTTCACCGTGGTGGATCATGGCAAAGTACAGGCGAGCGGGTCTCTGGAGGTGGTGAAAGAGAGCGCGGGGCTAAGCGGTGCCGCCACCCTTGAAGAGGCATTTTTCCGCTTGACGTCGAGGTGAGAGCTATGTCGCCTCGACACCATGGCGCCGACGCTTCCCCAAGGGTGCGAGCTCGCTTTGTCACCATCTACTCCACGCTGCTTCTTTATCCACTACGCCCTTCGGACTACTTGTCGCGCCAGCAGATCTCGATGTCTGTTGGTGGCACTCGCATGCGGATTCAGCCCTTGGTACTTGCCGGGCTGATCATTTCGAGCCAGGTATTTCGTGTCGTTCTCGCCGCGAGGGTGCTGGGTAATCTCGCGTTGGTATCGCCCCTTGGGGCCGCCAAGACCGAGATCGCCACCATCTTTGGGCTCGTTCTGCTCGGGGCGGCGCTCTTTATCGTCTTGCGGGCCCCGGGTTTGCTGGTAAATAGCGCCTCATCCTCACTGCTGGTATTTTTTCGGGATATTCCCGTCGATCGCAGGGTCGTCATCGCGGCGCGCATCGCCGCGACTTCCACGATGGTGCTAACCGGGGCGATGCTACTGCTGGGACCCCTGGTGATCGTGACCGGGATTGTCGCCAAGCTCTCCATCTTCGCCATTGCGCTTACCTTGGCGATTTTCATCCTCTATGTCGTGATGCTCGTGGCTTTACAGTATCTCGTGGCACTGGGAATCTTTTTGCCACTTAGCCAAAGCAGGGCCGGAGCCAAGCTGATCTCGGGCATCAACCTCTTCTCCTTCATCGTGCTGGTGGCGGTGCTCACCGGTTCCTCGGCGTTCTTCTCGGCTTCGGCCGCCTCCCTTGCTGGCCTTGGCGATCGTCTCGCATCGTGGATGGTCCCCTGGGGACTCCTCACCACCGCGCCATGGGCGATTGGTCGGGTTCTTTCTGGGAGCGTATTGGGCTCTTTGGCGGGGATCGCAGCGGTAGCGCTGCTTTGCGGGGGTGCCTTGTGGTGGGCAGTTGCGGTGGGCGATCGCGCTTTGGGATACATCTATGAGACGCCTCATGCCGCTAGCACCTTTCGCGTCGCTGGGGGGCGCCTCGTAGTCGATGAGACCGCCTTCGAGCAAAAAGCGAGAGTGAAGTCACGGAACTTGAGGAGGTGGCTTGATCTTCCTCATCCCCTTTTGATCGCCCGCTACCTCGGAGTGGGCGCTGAATCTTCGCCACCCAACGCCCCCTCTCCGGTGACCAAGCTTCTCAGCGCGGTATTATTTGGCTTGGTGGTAGTCGCGGCCGCGACGATGACCACTTTGGCTCAGAGCATAAATCTTCCCACTTCGCCAGGTTTAACCACCGAGATTGTCGAGGCGCTCGGGGCGTTGATGCTTCCGGGTGTCGCTTTGGCGATGGCGGGTCGGATTCGCGGTGACGGGGTGATGCTGCGGCGTTTTTTTGCTCCTCTCCCGGTGCGCGGAGCCGCAATTGCGCAGGCTTACTTGCTGCAGTGCTCGGTGGCTGCTGGACCCTACTTGGCGGTGGCGGTGATTGGGGCGTTGGTGGTTTTTGCCAAAGCGTCCCTCGGGCTGGCGCTAGCACTGGGTGCGGTAGCTGCAATGCAGTGGGTCGCCTTGGCGTCGATTGCGGTGACCGGGGGACTTTTGTTCCCCAATCTCGACGCCTCTGACTCCACCGGCGCGCGTTCGCCCGGGATCGCGGTCTCTCTCATTACCTACGCCTCTTCGCTGGCGATTTTCGGAGGCGGCGCTCTCTTGGCGAGCTACGTGGTGGTGACTCACAGCGCCACTGCGGTGCTTGTCGCGCTCTCGAGCGGCGCATTGATTGCCCTGGCTGGTTGGTTGCTGGTGAGCCTCGCGGGAGGAGCCCTTACCACTAAGCTCCTCGTCGAGGGATAGAGCGCGCTTTTGGCCGGCGCAGGCTATTTTTTGGCCCCCGACGCTGACGCCAAGAGAAATCGGGCCCGTCTTTGGATGTAGCGCGAAGCTTGCTACGGTCTCAGTGGGACCCGTGGCCAGTCTCCTCGATGGCTTTTCTTTGCGGGTCCGCGCTCAGCTGAGCTGCGGGGCGAGGATTTGGATAATGTTTTCCGCTTGACCGTCGGCACCACTGCCGTGGTGAGTGACGCGCCCTGGCATTGCTAGGCTCATCACCTCCTGCAAAGATGGTGTAGAGCTGGCCATGCAACAAGAGCCGAAGCGCAGGTGGCGCTTGGCCCGAGGAGCTCCATGGTGCGCTTGGCGTGGTTCAGACACCGCTCGTTGCGGGAGCAGACCGCCAGAGCCGTGCACTAGGGATTTTGCCGCCGGGCTGACAAGAGTTCTTCTAGCTCTAGCTTGGTTCCCATCACGAAGATCTCGGCGCCGCGACGCTCACCCTGGTATCAACGGAGATGAAAAAAGGCATGCAAATTGCCATGTGAACTGCATGAATGTGGCCACGAAAAATGCCTACGGGATAACCGCGTAGCGCGGTCTGATCTCGGATCCTCGTGATCCGAGACCGAGGCTGCCAGGGCGGTTTGGCTATCACTTTTGGGTAACAGAAAGCTAAAGGCCCTTTCTAACGGCAAGATGGATTGGTCAGTAAACATTCCGCATGCCAAGAAAGGGCCCAGAATTGAACGATGGCCAAGAATCCATGGAGATCACCCAAGCTTACGATCTTCTCGGGCACTACAACCGAGCAGCGCAGTTCTGCGGATGGCCCCGGCCAATACCGTTAAGACGATCTTTCAGGCTCGCAACGCCGGACAACTGAGACAACGAGCGCAAGATCAGCGGCGTCCCAGGAGCACCGACAAGTTCGCTGCCATAATTGACGAAGCCCTTGACAAGTCAGGGACAAGATCCGAGCCAAGCAGATCCATACCAGGCTGGTAGAACTGGGCGATACCGGTTCGATGCGCAGCACCAGGCCCGTCGTCGCCAAAGCCAGGGCCACAAGGCGTCTCGCGGGTCTTTTTTCGCTGTCGAGCTGCATGAGGGCCCCTCGGCGCCCTTGGCATCTCCACGAGGGTATCTCGCGAGGCTTGCCTTAGGAGCCGCTTCGTCGCTCGGGGCGAACCTTGACGATAACCCTGACCTCTCCGGGTTTGCGGTCTGGATATCTCTCTACGCCGAGGTATTTATTGGCGAGAAAATCGATGTGCTCGTCAGCTCCGGCTTCGATAAACTCTGCCACGCCGCGAATCGAGAGCCAGCGGTAGGGATTTTTGGAATCGACCACGCAGATTGAGACGCGTGGATCCGCGATGAGGTTGCGATGCTTGATGCGTCCTTTTGCGGTATTGAAGATGACGCTCTCGCCATCGGTGTCGATCCAAACCGGCGTCTGCTGTGGCGCTCCCGCAGGAGAATTGGTTGCTACGATGCCAAATTGTGGTTCGCGGAGAAGTTCGAGGTCTTCTTGGGTAAGCATTTCTCGTCCCACTTTCATCTTCCGTGGCGGTTATTGTTGCCCAATCTAGCCCCGACGAGCCCGGTGCGGTGTTTGTGGCTGGCAGCGCGGCCTTTGCCGATCGCTTCGGAGGGCCCTAGGGTTGCGGTTGCATTTGAGACGCCAAAAAGCCTGCCAAAGCGACGAGGTGAAAAACTCTATCAACTTGCTCGACTTTAGCGTCACCTCGCATGACCGAGAGAGATATTGTAGGCTCATGGCTGCGCAAATCAAGACGTTTTCAGCCTTCGGCAAGTCCTCTGCACGCATTGCGGTGCTGCTATTGCTTCAAGTCGCGCTCGTCGGAGCCTTCTGGAGCTCTCCGGCTTGGGCGAAGGGACCTACCTGCTCCGCTTTGACCACCGGCAATGACATCTCATATCCTCAGTGCGGGAAGAGTTTTCCGAGTGGCCAGGCCTTTGGTATCGTTGGGGTCAACGACGGTCTCGCCAACAACGCCAACCCCTGTCTCGGCCCATACAATGGCGGCGGTGCATCCACAAGCGAACTCTATTGGGCGCAAATGACCTCTAGTGGCACCCCGAGCCAGCCCAAGGCGCAGCTTTATGTCAATACCGCGGATCCGGGCAATAGCGTAGCTGATTGGCCGAAAGCGTCCAATACTTCAGATGCCTATGGATCGTGCACCACCGTTTCCAATGGCACAATTGGGGCGAACTCCACCGCCTGCGCTTGGCAGTATGGCTACAACATGGCGAGCTATGATGCGGGCCTCTTGGCGAACGCGGCAGAGGCTTTGAACAATTCCTCGATTCCCGGTAGCGTATGGAGTTATTTTTGGTGGTTGGATGTGGAGACTGCCAACAGCTGGCAAGCGGGCAGCTTGGGCGAGGAGATGAACCTCGCCGTTCTCCAGGGCATGGCCTATGTCTTTGGCCCAGCGCGTACCCCCATTAGACCAAACGTCGGGGTCTACTCCACCTCATATCAGTGGGGAGAGATTGTCGGCAGCGTCAGCGGCACTTTCCTAGGTGCCCTCGAAGACGTCAACGTCTGGCTCCCGGGAGCCCGTAGCGAGGGCGCAGCGGCGAGCAATTGCACTGCGACGGCTTTTACAGGTGGCAAGGTCACCGTCACTCAGTGGTTCTCGCACCCATTTGACTCCGACTACTCATGTGTCGGTTAGCTGAACTGGCGCGATAGGTTGTCCGCGGAGGGCCACGAAGTTCACTTCCTAGAGGCGCATCAGCACCAAAGAGTCACGCGGCAGGGGGAACGAGTGTTTCCATTCTCGCGACTAGTTGGTTTAGGGCAGCGTCCTGGGAGCCGAGGTGGCGCTGCAGCTCGAGACACTCGTGGAGGATCGCCTCGGCATCGCTATAGGTTTGCTCGGCGCGTTTGTCTGCTGCCACGCTTTGTACGTTTTGGCCCACCATAATGATCGAGAGCAACACGAGCTGAAGAAAGGTTTGGGCGACCCACGAGACGATGGACTGTATCCCACCGCGAATCGCCGCAGGGAGACTGAGAAGGTCGAAGGCGGCAAAGAGATAGGCGCACCACATGGAGCCGACTGCTTTGGTAATGAGCAGTGCGAGCTTGCCGTTGAAACCCACCGCCGCGTCGGTAGTCTTAGGGGGCTTGGTCTTGCGACGTTCGGCGATTCGCGGATGTATTACGTGTTGAAATTCCATGTGCGAATGCTAGCCAATTTGAGCCCCCAAGAGTCGGGTTTGGCCCGAGTCGTGGGGATTGCGGCGGTTTTCCATCGCTACC
>JAKASN010000087.1 GCA_021819025.1 Actinomycetes bacterium
TTTATATAACGAGATAACGCGGCCAATTGTCATGGCCAATTGCCCCGATAATATCATGCAAATCCCTCCGCAACCAGAGTCAAACGAACAAGTTCTAATATTTCTCAAACAAGTTAGAACTTTCCAACATTAAAACCATCAAATTGCAAGCACCTCCGCAGATAACGGAGCCAAAAGCGCCAATGTTTAATACCCCATGGCTAGCAGCAAGCCGCAGCATAGCCTCTCGATGAAACTGGAGCAACGCAAGGCTGGGCGCTTACCGTATTTCCCGAAGCGTCAAGCAGTTCGCGTGTTTGACCATAACTGGTGATAGTACCCCTATGCACTAGCCAGTCTCCTTTGATTTAGCTCGCGGCGGGTCGCAGCGGTGTTCGTGGTGCATATATATCGGCAGCGGAGAAATTGCACAGAGACGCTGTGATCTCCAAAGGAGCCGGAATCATGAGCGAACCGACAGTCTTGGCCGATATTGCCATTTACGACTGCCCGGAGGACGACCTCGATGCAGTGGCGCACATGCTGGTAGAGACCGGCTTCTCCATAACCTCTGTTGGGGAAGATGGAGTTGCGAAGGCGGATGAGCGCCTGGTGCTGGGCCGCCGCTATTACTGCGACGAGTTCCGTTCGGGCGATGAGATCTTCGAGCGCCTCGCTGATCGCGGCGTAGTGGGCCTGTTTTGGAACAGCGCCGATTATCTCTGGTCCCCCACCCTGGTCTACATCGCGCGAGGCGAGTGGCGCAAGCTGCCCTCAGAGATGTTCAAGCCGGTGCCCCTGGTTCCCGCACCTCTTGTGGAGGCAGTCCTCGAAGATGGCTCGATGGACGCCTTTATGCAGCTTGATGAGGCAATGGGCGGGGACGTGCGCCGGATCGTAGAGATGGCGGCGGTGGCCTGTGGCGACAGAGAGGTCGCGGCATTTGTGCGCGGCGTCGGCCTCAGCCACGATATCGCGCCAGCTCCGAGAAGCGGCCTGCGGGTGCGTTTCTGACCGTCCCAGATTCCCAGATGCCGGGCGGACGGCCATTAGCATGGCGATAGCGGTGTTCCAGATGCTGTTTGGCAGCGTTACAGAACGGATAAAACGTTGAAAGTCGAAATCAAAGACAACAAGCTCTACATCGAGATCGATCTACAGGCACCCACGCCGTCGTCGTCTGGCAAGACCTTGGTGGTGGCCAGCACGCGCGGCAACACCGTCACCGGCGCAGTGATTGATGGCAAGCCCGTCACTATCGGGCTGAACGCCTATATCAAGCCGTAGACTCCAGGTCTCACTTACCTAGCGGTAACCGCGCCACCAATTTCAAGTTCCTGCACCACAGCAGCAACAACAGCAGCAGCAGCAGCAGCAGCGGCGGCAGCAGCAGAGGTTACGTGCGTCGTCCGAAGCCGAGGCCGAAACCACCGATCATTTGCTGAGGTTGTTCAGCTAGCGAGAGTCCAGCGGCCACCGCCAAGAACTCTGTAGCTACCTTACGGAATGTTTGCGAAACCTCGTCAAACGATGGTTTTGACCCGTAAACGAGGTCATTTACAAAAACGGCGTAGTTTTTGCGGGCCTCTGCATCGCTTGCAAGAATGCCGAGTTCATCTCCCAAAACACCCAGAGGGCGCTCCTTGAAAACAGGAAACCTCTCACCGCCGTATTGTTGTATTTCTTGGGTAAGCGTCCCGGCGAAGATAGGGGCAGCCTTACCGGTTACAGAGGGATTCGCGTCAACTATGCGGTGCACGTCGTAAAGGTGCCTTACAAGTCGCGGATCATACCGATGGGCCAGTTCCGGATTGGCCCTATGTTCAGCCGTACGGCGAAGATACGAGATCACCTTATCGGACACGATATCAGGCAATGACACCATCGGGATTGGTTGCGCTGAGGACTGGTCCCCCACTTCGTGCCTTTCCAGAATGTTTTTTACTTCCCGGTATTCGATGCTGAATGGCCTATCCACGCCCATCAGTTCCACTTTTACGAACGGGCGTAATACAGTGCGGCTTGGCGCAAATGCTGAATCATAGACCACCGCAGCGCGGATGTAGCGATTACTATCCCTGCCGACAATCTCACCATCAATGTCGAACCCTGCTCCGCGCAAAGCTCGCCCCAGCTCCGCCTTCAGGCCCGACAGCGCCTTGGACTTGGAGTTCTTGGATGGAAAATCTGGCGCGACCACCCGGAAGTCCACGTCTTCGGATATCCGCTCAATTATTCCCCAGCCCTGCGATAAGGAAGTGCCACCGGAAAATATAAGCTCGAAGCCGGAATCCCGGCCAACTTTTGCAACCTCAATCACCACCTCTTTAACCATGACCTCTTTTTCTAGGATCACGGGTAGAAGAGGCTGTAAAGCGACGGATTGGCTACGCAGAACTTTTATGCCAATGAGCTGTTGTTGGCTAGGACCTCTCATACTTGACTCCTCCACCGAAGAGCGTGCGCCGGATGCGGCTCTTTCCAACATCGATAATCGCGTAAGGAGGCACCTGGGTAGATCGCCCTTCGTTGTACTCTCTTACGAGCAGACCCGGCTTTGGATCCACGCCCATCTTTATTAGGAAGTCCTCGGCCACAGAAGAGTTGTCAAACCTCTGAATCTTGTATCCGGCGTAAGGCTCATCGGTAAGAGTCCGAGACGGCGTGTAGACCCCATACCCCGCGCGGTAGAGAGTCTCGTCCTCCAATAGTTTCCGAAGCGCGTAGGCAACCACCGACCGGCTTCCGAACCGTACAAACTCATTGGTGAGGAATGCGGCGTCCGGCGATGAAGCTATGTACTCTCGTATTCTCTCTTCTACCGTAGCCATCGCCGCTACCTCATTCCGTGTTCCGTGTAAAGATCGTTCTAACAATTTCAATTATAGTAACTCACATGTACGATATGTGCTGTTCATGTATGCCGGTCCTAGTGCGGCCTCACACCCTCAGTCGCGGCGCGGGACTTGGTGCGGGGGCCAGGTTTTGGCCCAACTCCCCCATCACCGAGGCGGCGATTCGATAGTCCTCGTTGGCCGTGTCGCTCCCGGCGCTCACATCGCACTCTTCATCGGGCTCGATGAGGTAGGGGTCGTCCTCAGAGAGAAGCTCCTTGACGAGATCCTCCTCTTCCTGGGCGGTGGCGGACAAGATGTTCTCGATTGATATCTGCTCGCGGCGCAGATCCTGTAGCGCTGCCGCCTCGGGGAATGCCGGGCTGGCCAAGATGGAGTCGTAGTAGGCGATCCGATCGTGCAGCTTGTCGATCTCGCGCGAGGTGACTTGGGCGCGGGGGCCCATGCTGGCCGCTTCATTGAAGATGCGGCGCACGATCCTGGCTGTCCCGTCGCGTACAGAGCGGTACTCGATCTTGATCTGGGATCCTGCCGGGTTCACGCCTGGCTCGGCTTCGGGGATGCTGAGATAAGCGGCCCAGTGCGCTTCGGAGATCGCGGTGCCGAACTGGTACTGCATTCCTACCAGCAGTCCGTCTATCTCGAGGCGGATCGGGGTCGTGGAATACTGGTTCTCGACCGCGAGGACTTGGGCGATCTCTTTGTTGATCTCGGGGATAGTGCCGGTGCAAGAGGCGATCTCCTTGGATTCGGCGCGGGTCCAGCCTTTGGAGATGGTAGCAGTGTAGACCTGCTTGGCGGCCTTGGCATCGCTGGCGTCTGCGGCGTCAGTCGTTTCAGAGGTTTCCCCATGGTAGGCGACGTGCTCAGCCCACCGCGCAGCGATTGCAAGCTGGGCGATTCGGCGATCCGAGAGGCGTGCGATCTCCTCTTCTGCATGCATCCGGCCATTCTTGCCTCGGGCGAGATTGGCCTGGAATGTTCTCTGGCGGCGTTCCAGTTTCATGATCTTGGCATCGAGCTCGGCTTTGCGGATGTGCAGCGGATTGCCGGTGGCGAGAGCCTTCACCTGGGCGTAGGAGATGGCGTCGGTGCTCTCGTCCTCGATCTCGCGCAGCGCGAGGTTGCCGCTGGCGAGCACCTGGTCGATGAAGGTCTTCTTGCGGGCGAGGGTCTGCCAGGAGAAGACATCGAATGATCCTTCGTTGGCATAGACCAGCACCTCGACCTGGCGGTTCTGGTTGCCCTGGCGTACCACCCTGCCATTGCGCTGGGTGAGCTCGTCGGGGCGCCAAGGGGCGTCGAGGTGATGGACTGCGATGGCGCGGTCCTGGACATTCACCCCGGTGCCCATCTTGGCGGTGGAGCCCACCAGTACGCTGATGGCGCCGGAGCGCGCCGCCTGGAAGAGGCGGTGGCGGTCCTCGTCGCTCTTGGCCTCGTGGATGAAGCGGATCGAGCGGGGGTCCATGCCGAGGCTGACAAGTTCGTCGCGCAGCGCCTCATAGACGTTCCAGCCGCCAGCATCGCTGTTGGGGGTGGACTGGTCGCAGAAGACCAGCTGCAGCGACCCGGTCCTCGGATGCGTGTTGCCTTCGCTGTCGGCGTAGAAACGTCCCCGGTGGGAGCGGTAGCGGGCATGGATCTCTCGGGATGCCACCTTCACCTTGGAGTTTTCCGCTTCGGCGTAGCGGCGCCCGACGATGCGGAGATCCAGCGCCGCCTTGCGCCCGTCGGAAGTGATCTTCAAGAAGTTGTCGTCGGCCGGCTCGACGAGGCGGGCTTTTACCGCCTTGGCCCGCTCTCCGAGCGCCAGGGTGAAGCGCGCCAGCGACTCGTCGTGGGGAATGGTGATAGTGGTGATTCCCCCGCCTCGGACTTCGGGGGTGGGGATCTTCATCTCTTCGGGGGCGAGGTAGTCCACGAACTCTGAGAACATCGCATGCAGCTCGGGCAAGTTGCGGAACTTGGCGATGCGCTCTTTCATGCGGTACTCGGTACCCGCGGGGCTGAGCTCCATCACGCTCGCCTTCTCGGTGAAAGTGGCCGCGAAGTCGTCGAAGTGGCGGATTTGCGCATTGGCGAGCACTTCGGGTGCGAGATAGCGCATCATCACGTAGGCCTCGGTGGGCGAGTTGGCGATTGGTGTGGCGGTGGCGAAGGTGGCGATCCTCGGCGCAGACTCGGCTTGTTTGGCGCTGCGGAGATAGTGGAGCTTCATCTCCAGGTCGGTGGCGCGCTGAGAACCCGCGATGGCGAGCTCCCTGGAGGAGGAGAGGGTGGCGAGGTTCTTATAGAGGTGCGCTTCGTCAACGAAGAGGTAGTCGACGCCCATCGCGTCAAAGGTGTAGGAGTCGTCGCGCTGGATGGATTCCATCCGAGCCTTGAGCTTGGCGAGCTCTCTGGCGACTTTCTTTTCCGTGGCCTTGACGGTGGCATCGGTGCTGCCGCCATATCTGGCCAATGCGATCTCGAGCTCGATGTGGCGCTCCATGAGAAAGGCCCGCTCGGCTTGCACCGAGAGCGGGATGCGGCCGAAGGAGCTGTGGCTGATGACCACGGCATCCCAGAACTCGCTGGCGCACTTGGAGACGAATTCGGCTCGCGACGCGGGACTCACCTCGTCTTTGTCGGCGACGAGGATCTTGGCGTTGGGATAGAGCTGGAGGTACTCGCGGGAGAACTGCTCGAGCATGTGGTTGGGCACCGCGTAGAGGGGCTTTGCGATCTTGCCGGAGCGGCGCAGGATCTGCCCGGCGATTACCATCTCGGCGGTCTTGCCCGCCCCGACGGGATGGGCGGCGAGCGCAGTCGGAGAGTGCAGGATGCGCTCCACCATCTGGCGCTGGTGAAGATGCGGGACAAAGGAGCGGGCGAGGCTATCGAGTTGCAGGTGCTCACCGCTATAGGTGCGCGCTACGATTGCGTTGAAGCGCTCGTTGTAGGTGCGGGACACCTCATCGGCGAGTTTGGGATCGGCGACTATGACCTCGAGCATCTTGTCCTGGAGGAGATCGGCCTTGTCGCGGGCCTGGGCGGTGAGCTCTGGGTCGATGACCATCTTGTCGCCGTCAGAGACCCGGATCTGGATCTCGCGGTTGTTGAGGAGGTTTTCCAGGATCGCAGCTGCGTCCATGTACCCCGGCACCCCGTATTCGTGGGTGAGCGCGATGCTGCGCGAGCTTCCCCTGGGGCTGGCTGCTTCCCAGCGGCCCAACTCCGGCGTGTAGGCGATCTTGGTCTTATCCCAGGAGTAATTGCTCGCGATGGAGTTGAAGGCGGCCTCGACGACTTCCGGGGCGATCCAGGTCGATCCGAGGCGCAGGCGGATCTCGGAAATATCGAGGTCCTGGGGCAGTACCGACTCGAGGGCTGCGACGTTGCGCGCCTGGGACTCGTCGCCTTGGGCGAGTTTGGCGCGCGCCTGGGCGAGCTTGGTGCGGACGTTGCCCGAGAGATAGCTCTGGGTGTCGATGAGAGAGCCGGTGGCGGGGTCGGCAAATACCAGGTCCTTGATCTGCTCGCTGGCTTCGGTACCAGTGATGCCGAGAAGCAGCGAGACCGAAGCCAGGTCGACCTCCCCTCTTCGAGACAGCGAGATAGCGATCGCCGTGGCGGGATCGTCTACCCCGAGGATGCCGGGATCGTTGTTGAGTACGCTGTGCGAGAAGATCGCCGCCTTGGCGGCGGTTCCGGACTCCTCGTCGAAGTTCTCCAGTGCAGCTATTGCGCGGAACATCTTGTCCTTGCGGAATCCACCCAGCTTGGGATAGACCTTCACCAGGCGCTGTATGCCATCATCGTCGAGCTGGGTGCGGCTTGAGAGCGTGAAGCGGTTGAGGGGTCCGTATTTGGCCACATAGGCGTCATAAACTTCGTTCAATACCGCGCGGACCGGTTCGGGGTCGCCGTGGGTTTTCCCCTCCTCTTTGAGCAGATTGTCGTAGGTGTCGCGGATCCGCAGCAGCTGGCGAAGCTCGGATGCCGCAGCGGGGCCTTTCACGAGGTATGGCTCCGTGCGCCCCGACGCCAGGGCAAGTACAAAATCTCCACGGCTATCCAAGTAGATGGACCCGACGCGCCGGGACGCGGTGCTGTCGGCGGCGAGATCTGCGTCGGCCGCGGTGCCCGCGATTGCCGCATACCCGCGCCCCTGGGCCACAGATGCGCTCACGATGGCGGCGAGGCTCTCGGCAAGGAGCTCGGCGAGAGGCCTGTTGGGGTCGGGCGCAACCGAAAGAGTGGGGCCAAAGCGGCCCGAGACGACTTGAGAGGTGCCGAGCACCATCTCGGGGCGGTTTGCGAAGTAGCTGTTGGTCCGCACCTCGCCGTCGATCTGTTGGGTCTGTATCCATTCCTGGGCCTGGGCTTGGGCGACACTGGCGACTTGCGAGCTTCGGCGGAAGAGCACGATGTCGGTGAGAACGTCGGTGCCGGCCACGCGTCGGTGGGCATCGGTGGGCAGGCGGATAGCTCCGAGGAGCTCGCCATATCTGGCCATCTCGATGCGGGCGGCG
>JAKASN010000088.1 GCA_021819025.1 Actinomycetes bacterium
AGAACGCGCGCTCCGCGCTCAGGCTTGGCGCGGCATCCAGCCGATGTTAGATGCCGCCATCCAAATTGCCAGCACAAGTGAGTTAGCAGAATTTTTCTCGCGATCCTTGGCGATATCGTTAGGGCTGAAAAGTGCCTTCTTCGCCCTCGTCGGGAAAGACCACACCATATCGGGAACCCGGACCTTTGGGATGCCGAGTGATCGCTCCGCAGCACTCGACCAAGCCCTAAGCGAATACGACATCACGCAGCTTCCCGACTTCGAAAGTCTCAAGATAAGACACACGCAGATTTTCGTCGAGCCGTCCGGTGAGGGCAGATACGACCCATTACTAGACCGCGTCTTCTCAAACCAGCCTTATCTGCTCGTCCCAATTGTAACCTCCGCTGGGCTAATGGGGTTCGGAGCTGGCGCTCAAAGCCGCCCCAGACCCTATTGGAATCAGCGCGAGAGGGGCGTCGCCGCCGACTGGTCGCTCAGTGCAACATTGGTCGCAGACAATATTTCCTTGCGCCTCGCCGAAAAGGAGCACCTGGAAACCTACCGGGAGAAGGCCTTTAAAGACTCCTTGACGGGCTTGCCGAACCGAGAGCTCTTTCACGACCGTCTCAGCGTCGCCACGGTCAAAGCCCATAGAACGCAGAACCTAACCTCGATCATCTTCATCGATGTGGACTTCTTCAAGCAAGTAAACGACCGTTTCGGGCACATGGCGGGCGACGAGCTATTGGTTCAAATCGCACGTCGCCTCACCACCTCGTTTCGAGATACTGATACTGTCGCGCGCCTATCGGGCGACGAATTCGTGGTGCTGGTGGAGAATTCTCCCCACGAAGCAGAGATTGTCGAGATCGCCAAACGGGCATTTGATCGGCTCAACGATACCTATACGATCGGAAGCTTCCAGCTGGATGCCACAATTTCTATGGGATTGGCCATCGGCTCTCCGGGTACCAGTGGTACGGCGCTCCTCGAGCGTGCCGACCAGGCAATGTACCGATCAAAGGAGGCCGGCCGCGCCCGAATGACGGTATATGCCGATAGCGAGCGAACCGACGATGGCACGCTGGATCTCAGCGCTATCGAGCGCAGGGCAACCGCCCCGAAAGAAAGCGGCGGACACGAGCCCCCCCAAATACACGAAAGCCACCTCCGCTTCAGTCTTGATTACGTCGACTTCGCGCGCCTTCGAACCAGGATCAATGAGGGCACGGGCTCTCACCAGAATCCTTCTCCGACAACGCAATTGCAAGCGGAGGGCGCCGATGCCGGCGCGCTGGAGGAACTTGGAGCAATCACACTCGAGCTCATCAGACCTGACCTCGGGGGTAGCGATTTCGACGCTGGAAAACCACCGGCCTTTGCCATTCTCGAGCAACTCCTGGCATCGAAGCGACTCTTTCTCGCTCTGGCTCCCGCGATGAGCTTTAAGATCCTTCTCGATCTCGCCGGAGTGACAGCCGCTGATCTTTCCAATCTCGCTCGCTTGCTGAGCCGCTACCAAGCAGAATTAGCTTCGGCACATTCTCTCGTGATGTCGATTTCGGCCCAATCGCTTGGCGAGCAACCCGCGCTTCTGTCAGATCTCTCTTCTCTTGCGGTGCGATTTCAAGCCGAGATCATGATCACCTCAATCGAGGAGCGCACCATTCGCCTATACGATCTTCTCATGCCGATGGTCACTTACCTCTCCATCGACGCCCAAGAAGCGCTCACACACACTCAAAGCACCGTCCCTAATAGTCTTTCAGCGCTATCGGCCATTGCGCGAGATCGCGGGATTCGGCTCTGTGCCCAGGGAGTCGCTGACGAAACTGCCATTAGCCAACTGGTGCTCGCCGGCGTAACTGTGATGAGCGGTCCCGCAGTCGAACTCCGATCAGCGGCGCTGTTCAAACAGACAACATCGTCCGACCTTTGAAATCTACGTGTTGGCCCTCAAAGAGGTCCCCCGATAAGCAAGGTGGAGGCGAAATAGCTCTAGCTTGGGCCAAACGGCCCATCGAGTTGCCTTGCGGGACCTAAACTATCGTGGCGTGCAAAAGATTCTCACCAAGAAGGAAAAGCTCCTCGGCTTTCTCATCGCAATCTATTCGGCTGGCGTCTTTATGGCGCTGTGGCTTCCTCATATTCACGATAAGGTTGCCAAGGGTACCAATCCGCTCTATATCGCCCTTGAGGGGGTAGGAATCGCTCTGCTCTTTGCCGTTACCGTGGCAGTGGGAAAGCGCATCTACGTCGGATTCGGGGGACTCGCCGTCGCGCTTGGACCATGGGGAAACAAGTATGTAATCCTCGGCCTGCCTGCAATCATCTTTGCCGCCTTCGCGGGCTTCCGCTATATCTGGCAGCCTAAAGGCGCCAAAGGCGCTAAAGCTCCAGCGAGTCGCGCGGCCAAGGCGCCTTCGGGAAAGGGGTCATCGCGAGGCACATCTGCGCCCGGGTCCTCACGACGCTACACCCAGCCCAAAGCGCGAAAAGGCAAGACCTCCGCAGGAGCCACGGGAAATGTCTATGGCAGTCTCGGTCGCCTCGGACCCAAGGGCGGCGTGGGCAGCGAAAAGCCCACCGGCAAATAGATGCCGGCAAACAAAGGCGCATCGTTGATGCCCGAGGGTTGCAACTACTCCTGTCGCCTGGCATTACGGATTGGTAAGTTGGTGGGCTCTTGATTTCGGCATCACTTAGCGGGAAGACTTTTTTCGTCACCGGAGGAACGGGGTTTTTAGGAACTGCTTTGTCAGAGCGGATCCTCAACGCCATACCCGATGCCCGGCTGATCCTTCTGGTTAGGCCAGGACGGCGTAGCAGCGCCATGGATCGGGCCTGGCGAGAGGTGATTCGCAACGATGCTTTTGGGGCAATGCGCGAGCGCCTCGGCGAGGAGTTCGAGGACTATTGTCGCAGCCATCTCCGAGCCGTGGCCGGAGACGTATCCAAAGACGCCCTTGGTCTCGACGCATCAGGTCTAGACGCCCTGGCGAGTGCTGATGTGATCATCCACTCCGCGGCCACGGTTAGCTTCGACTCCCCCCTCACTCAAGCTGTCTCAGTCAACCTTCTCGGGCCCTCTAACGTAGGTACTGCGATCAAACTCGCCTGTGGCGCCGCTGGGCTCGACCCAGCGTCGAAACACTTCATCACGGTATCCACCGCCTATGTCGCTGGTTATCGACGAGGAGACTCGCCCGAAGAGCTGCTTCGCTACACCAGGTTTTCCCCGATGCCGGCCTTCGAAGATGAAGTAGCGGTGGCCATGGAGTTGCGTGCGCGGGTCGAGATGGACTCACGTGACCCGCAGTCCCTCAGCGCGCTCTCTAAAGCGGCGCACTATGAACTCGGCGCCGCCGGGGGCCCATTGCTGGCCCTAAAGCTCGAAAAGCTCCGCGAGCAGTGGGTAACAGATCGCCTCGTGGAACTCGGGCGAGCGCGCGCACAATCCCTGGGGTGGCCCGATGCCTATACCTTCACCAAAGCACTTGGCGAAGAGGCTCTCGCATCGCGCCACAGCGACCTCGCCATCTCTGTAGTGAGACCCTCGATCATCGAGTCCTCAATGTACTTTCCTTATCCGGGCTGGATCAAGGGGTTCCGGATGGCCGAGCCGATTATCGTCTCTTACGCTCGTGGTCTGCTCAAAGAGTTCCCTGGGGTTCCAGAGGGCGTCCTCGATGTCATCCCGGTGGATTTTGTCACCTCGACGATCCTTGCGGTGGCGGCCAAGGGGCTCCCTGACGTGGGTACTCGCGTACCGGTCTATCACGTCGCTTCGGGAGCTCGAAATCCGCTGCGCTACAAGAAACTTGTCGATCTTGTCCGAGGGTGGTTCTTAGAAAATCCCATTTACGACGCCGAAGGCCAGCCCATCATGGTGCCGGAGTGGAGCTTCCCGGGCCGCGGTCGCGTCCAACGCCAACTCACCCGCCTTGCGAAGAACCTTGAGATCGTCGATGCGGTGGCACAACGCCTACCGCTGCGTGGCACCAGAGCTGAATTCGTTACCAATATCGAGCAAAAGCGCGCCATTGTCGATCGAGCTCTCTCATATGTAACGCTCTATGGCTCCTATGCCGAGACCGAAGCGATCTTCGACGTCACCAACTTGCTCACCCTGGCCGAGACTCTGGACCACTCCGACCGGGAGAACTTCCTCATCGATCCCATCCTTATCGACTGGGATCGTTTCGTAACCGAGATCCACCTCCCCTCGGTGGTGCGCCACGCCCGTGTCAAGACCACCCCGGATCGCAAAAACTCCGGCTCGGCCAAGACCTCGCGCAACACCGAGGAGATTCTCTCGCCGCAATTCAAGATCGCGGTCTTTGACCTGGAGAATACCGTCATCGCCTCCAACGTCGTGGACGCCTATGCCTGGTATGCAACGCGTGATCTCTCGCCATCCAAAAAGGCACTTTTTGCCCTCGCGCTGCTAGCGGAGGGACCCAGCTTGATGGCCATCGATCGCGCCGACCGCGGGGACTTCCTGAGAACTTTCTACCGGAGATACTCTCATGCTGACTTAGAAACTTTGAGCGCGCAGAGCAACGACTTCTTCAACGCCTATCTCCTCAAGAAAGCCTTTCCCAAGGCGATCGAGCGCATCCGGCGCCATCGAGAGCTAGGTCATCGCACCATTCTCATTACCGGCGCTCTCGACTTTGTCATCGCTCCGCTGCGCCCCCTCTTTGACGAAGTGATTAGCTGCACCATGACCGCAACTGCCGACGGAAAACTCACCGGCAACCTCGACGTCGCCCCACCCACAGGAGAGGCTCGGGCCCTCTTAGTAGAAGAATTCGCCAAGAGCTATTCCATCACCACCCGTGATGCCGTGGCTTATGCCGACTCCACCTCTGACTTGCCGATGCTCGAGGCGGTAGGCTATCCGGTGGCGGTAAATCCTGAGCCCAAACTCTTGCAGATCGCGAAAAATCGCGGCTGGTCGGTGGAAAACTGGGAACGCCAGCAAGGATTTTCCAAGCTGGTTCTGCCCATCGGGAGGAGCTTATGAAGGCCCTGGTTTTCAAACGTTCTCCGAGCAAATACGCCATCACCAAGGCAGTTTCTAGCCTTTCGGAGCGCTTCGTGGCGTCAGCCTCGTCGCTGAGCTTTAGCGACGGGTATTCCCTAGCACCGCCGACGCCGAACTATCTCGCCTGTGACGTCATTGCTAGTGGGATCTGTGGATCCGATCTCGGGCTAGTTGGAGCAAGTTCTTCGCGCTACTTCGAACCGCTGGCGAGCTTTCCCTTCGTACCGGGCCACGAGGTGGTCGCCATGACCTCAGAGTTCCCTGGGCGTGAGGGTACCCCGCTTCGCGTGGTGCTTGAGCCGCTCCTCGGCTGTAGCGCTCGCGGCATCGCCGAGTTGTGCAGATATTGCGCCATTGGTAATACCGAAATGTGTCTCAATGTCACCGCAGGAGATCTTCAAGCGGGTCTGCAGACCGGCTATTGCGCCTCGACCGGCGGGGGGTGGTCGGAGCGCTTCTATGCCCATCCCAGCCAACTCCATCTCGTGCCCGAAGAGATGAGCGATACCGAAGCTCTCATGGTGGAACCTTACGCGTGTGCGCTTCACAGCGTGCTCTCGGGCGCGGGTGTCGAAGGTGACAAAGTGTGTGTCATCGGCAGCGGTACCGTGGGACTCCTGACTTTGGCGGCGCTAGCTGCGACTGCGCCGGCGAGCGAAATCACCGCCTTGGCACGCTATAGCCACCAGGCGGCTATCGCGACCTCCTACGGCGCTCAAATTGCTCGCACCACCGAGGAGCTGCGGCGTATCGCGCGCACCAAGGTGCGCACCATGATGGTAGGAAATCGTATCACCGGTGCCTTTGATGTCACCTACGATTGTGTCGCGAGCCCGGAATCGATCGAGACAGCACTGGAAGTGACTCGCCCGGGTGGTACCGTGGTACTTTCGGGAATGCCCACTTCAGCCAAGATTGACTTGAGTGCGCTTTGGCACAAGCAGATCACCTTGCGCGGAAGCTATGCCTACGGCACCGAACACCACCATGGTGCAAGCACACGGACCTTTGATCTAGCTCTGGCTGAGGTTAGCAAAGCGAATCTCGGTCGCCTCGTGTCGCTCGTCTATCCCCTTGAGGACTATGAAGAGGCCATCAACCACGCCCGCAATGCGGGAAGGCGCGGAGCGGTAAAAATCGCCTTCGACCCCAGGGCGAAGAGTTCACGCAGCACTGGAAAGGTGTCTTAGATTGAGTTCGAGACCTGGATTTGTACTCAACGTCGACAGGGCTTATCCTGGCACGTTATTCTGGCACGGAGAAGGATTCCGCATCGAGAAGCTCCCCGAGGGCTCGCGGGTCCTCTATCCCCCGGAGCCCCTTAGCGCCCTAGCCGACCCCATCGCAGCGATCGACGCCGCTCTCGATAATCCCACTGGGGATTCCCCGCCCCTTGACGAGCTGCTCTTTTCCAACATGAAGCTCACCATTGCCTTTGACGACGTCTCGCTCCCGTTGCCGCCTATGGTTGCCCCGGATGTACGCTCCCAGGTCATCGAACGGGTCCTCGAGCGTGCCGCGGCCGCTGGGGTGGATGACGTGGTGCTCATTGCCGCCCTGGCCCTGCATCGCAGGATGACCGAGTCTGAGCTGCGCCATGCGGTGGGATCTCGGGTCTATGACTCGTTCTACCCTCAGGGGTTGCTGCTTCAACATGACGCGGAGGATCCCTTTGGGATGAGCTTCATCGGCAAGACCGACAAGGGCGAAGAGGTGGAGATCTCCAAGCGTGCCGCCGAAAGCGACCTCATCGTCTATGTCAACATCAATTTGGTCTCCATGGACGGTGGCCACAAGAGCGTCGCCACTGGCCTCTCCAGCTATCGGAGCCTTCGCCATCACCACAATGTCGCCACCATGTTGCAGTCGCGGTCTTTTATGGATATGCGCCACTCGGAACTGCACTCTTCGAACTGGCGAATGGGAAAAGTCATCAAGGACGCCGGGATCAAGATCTTCCAAATCGAAACCACTCTCAACACCAACACCTTCCCCAAGCAGTTCGCTTTTCTCCAAAAGCGTGAGTGGGAGTGGAACCTCCGTGACCGTGCAGGTTTTCTCGCGGTCTCCAAGTCCCTGGAGGTTACCCCGCCGTGGTTGGCGCGCAATATCTTCTCCCAGATCCGCTCGCCGTATGGCCTTAGCGGTGTCCACGCCGGGGAGGTCGAAGCGGTTCACGCCGAGACCCTGAAGAACGTCTATCGCCAGCAGCTAGTCCACGTCGAGGGCCAAAGCGACATCCTCACCATGGGGCTCCCCTTTGTCGGGCCCTATAACGTGAATTCCATCATGAACCCCATCCTGGTCTATTGCC
>JAKASN010000089.1 GCA_021819025.1 Actinomycetes bacterium
TTTGACGATGCGGATCTCGACCTTGCCGTTGAAGGCGCGATGGTAGCCAAGATGCGCAATATGGGCGAAGCGTGCACTTCGGCAAACCGCTTCTTGGTGGCAAGCTCGGTGGCAGACGCCTTTGCAGATAAGTTGGCAGCGCGAATGGGCGGGATGAAGCTAGGTCGCGGCACTGAAGAGGGAATTCAGGTTGGGCCGCTGATCGACACTTTTGCAGTCGCCAAGGTCCAGCGCCTCGTGAAAGACGCCATGGAGCGCGGGGCGCGGCTGGTGACCGGGGGTCAAAAGGTAGATTCAGCTGGCCATTTCTTTGCGCCCACGGTTCTAACCGGGGTGAGTCGCCAGGCAAGCATCTCCACTGAGGAGATCTTTGGCCCAGTGGCCTCCATCGTGACCTTCGACACCGAAGACGAAGCCATCGAGATAGCTAACTCCACCGAATATGGGCTGGTCGCCTATCTCTTCTCCCAGAACCTATCCAGAGCGCTTCGGGTTATCGAGCGCCTTCAAACGGGTATGGTGGGACTCAACCAGGGATTGGTATCGAATGCCGCCGCTCCCTTTGGTGGTGTCAAGCACTCAGGCTTTGGCCGCGAGGGAGGTCACGAGGGGATGGAGGAGTATCTCGCTCTCAAGTACGTGGCAATCAACCAGCGTGCGTGACCGATGCACGTGTCGCACCGTACGGTTCGGCTAACTTTATCGGAGGCGAGATATATTCGGTGTGCTCCCACTGCCAATTAAGTGGAGTACATCTAGTATTGGAGCACTTATGGGCGGTGTAGTCGTAATTCCAAGTGTTTGGAATGACCATTAAAGAATTCAAGTTGTTTGGTGGGCTTCTCCTGGTAATTCGGATTAGGGATCAGGCTCTTCAACGTAAATTCTCGGACCTAACAGACGCGGATCCTCATTAACGGTAGGGTGGAACAGGTGCCCAAATATGTAGATTGTCGAAACGGACGTTTATAAATCCGACGGGATTTCGGGGCGCATGTCGAACGAGTTATTTGATCAGTCCCGGACATTCGGCAAGCTTAGTGGATTCAACACTACCCACTCTGGCACCTACTAGTGAACAAGTGCCAATCGCGATTGTCGGTAATTCGTACATCCTCAGCGAGGAAACCGTGGACGTTACCTGTGCTGAACCTCCATCGCTGGTAGTACCAAGAAGAACCACGCGAGTGCCAGGAGCAAGCTTCACCAGCCGCCACATCACTGACGGAATAATCAATCCAGGCATATCGTAATTGATCCGGACGATAGGGCCGGGATTAAGAAGTAAGGGCAAGGAATATTCGAAGTTGGTGGTAGGGTCGGTAAGAAGGATCTCCTGACCATGGATATTCAAGGGTGATGCGAGACTAAAATATTTCGGAACGTACGGTACGCGGCCAAAATTGGCTGGTTGTTCTGTGAAGGTTAACATTGCGAACCCGATTGTAAGTGTTGCAATCGGAACAACACCGCTTTTTGAGCGGCCGGGAAATGCCTGAAATGCCGAAAATAGCGCAAAAATAGCGATGGTCGGGCCGATCTCACTCAATACTACCAGGTATCGGTAGATCCCCCAAATCTCGACCCACAACAGGTACAAGAGCATAAATGCAATGGATGCTACAAGACCGATGAGAGTCCGGCGCTGGTTGCGGCGTGAGGTGATTGGACTTGAAACAACCAACGTTATTTCTGCAATACCAATGACTCCGAAGGATGCATCGAAAACTGGGTCGTGAAATGGAACCTCTGAAACAAGAGTCGGATGTGCCAACCATTGAAACGGATAAATTAATGTATCCCACACGTTGTGAGGGAGGAAGCGGTGATCGTTAACGAGACCGCCGACGCCAGAATAAGGACTTTCAAATATCGTGAAAAAAAACGGAAATAAAGGGTCACCTAACTTGATCCACATGTAGATCAGCCAATTCCCGGAAAATACGACGAAAGAGATCGTAGTGCTCCCGACGTGCATAAAAAGAAATCTAAGTTTAGTAGAAGTTGAAGGCCAAATTACTATTGCGATAACAATAAGGTTTCCGATGAGTGCGTATGGGCCTTCCGTTAGCTTTCCGGAGAAGGCGAACCCATAGAGGAATCCAATACCCGCCAGCTTCCTTGGTGCCGGTCCCTGGACAGCAAGGCGGGATGTCATTGCGAGTGGCTGCCACAATTAATTGGGATACGCCATAGCGCATCTCCCATTGTCCCTCCGGCTTGGCTCAGAACCGTTGGTGTCGCTGCTCCGACTATGGCGGCAGAGATTGCTATCCATGATACGGTTCCGCGTCGTGCGCGGCTCTGAAGTTCAAGAAGTGAGTTTGCAAATATATAGACTGGGGGAACGGTGAGTGCTAATGTTAGGTTGATCGTGGCTGCAGCAATACGTGGAGACAAGCGTAAAAGTACTACGTACTCAAAGGCGCTTTCCAGCGGATTGATTACGCTCCCAAGCTGTGCTGCGGATACGTCCTTAAAGGCGTGTCCGGTAAAAAGAGACCACCCTAAATAGTAATGATAGTAGAGGAGATCATAGTTGGAATCCATACCGATATGGTAACTATACCGAGTTGATAGCATCCAGTATATAGCCGTAGCGCCAGCCACAAGGTAGTACGCTGCTTTGAAAGCGTGTAAGAGTGATAATTTTGGGCGGGATGTCATTGGCTTCTCCAATAACGTATTGGCAATTGAGCTAGGTGGCGCGTCCTTCGCAGTATGGATGATGCAATTTCACTTGGTTGGTCAGACATGCTGATGTGTGGATGCGACTTTCGGCTCAATCTACGCGTTCGTTGCTAGTTGGATTGAGGTCCCTAAACCGTATCCTTAGGACTGTAAGCCAGTAATCGCGCAGTAAATGGTTTAGAAGTGGCGGTACGTGTAAGCCAAACTTATCTGGGGGCGATATTGTCGACGCCATCATTTGTGCGAATATGCGATCTCCGAGGCGACGGTTCCGTTGTATAATTCGGCGGCGGTGGAGGATGACGCGCAGATTATTGATAATGTATGCCCAACCTTGGATTTTGTGTTGAATCCAGCCCGATCTAATTGCTTCGAAGGTGATTCCGACTTCAATTAAGATAAGGGCGGGCAGCAATAATAATAGGGTGCTCGATTCGTATAATGTAAGCAGATTGACGAGGCGATTGCGTTCAAGGAGATAGAATTTGGTTGGATGTCGTGCGAATTCATAATAGTGGTGAGCGATCGCGCTTGGATCAAACCACACGGAATAGCCCGCAATCCATGTGCGAAGTGACAAATCGACGTCTTCATTATATGCGAAATAAGTGTCGTCGAATCCGCCAAGCTCTTCCCAGATGTGTCGGCGAGCTCCGAAGAGTGCACCGGAGATCCCAGCGATTGGAGCAGCGTCTCCGGAGTTTACTTTAGGCTCGCCGTACTGGCCGGCCCAGGAAAGCAGTGAGAAATGTATCGGATTTCCGCAAGAATTTATGATGTCAAGTTGATCAGCGAGTAGAACTAGGCCGCAGACCAAGCCGACCTGTGGAAGTATTGCCCGATCATAAAGATGTGTTAAAGCCGTAGGGTGTACCAGTGCATCGCTATTTACGAACACGAGAACCTCTCCAATTCCACATGACGCTCCCAGATTGCACCCTCCGGCAAAACCTGTATTATGGCCAGGGTTAAGGATTGTTATTCGACTGTCAGATGGTAGCTGGCTAATCGTGTGGGATCCGTTGTCGACTACGATTACTTCGAGTTCGACGCCCGTGGAGAGCAACAATGCGTTAATCGCGCGAGGCAGATATTCGTCCGTTCCAAATGCGACGACTACGGCTGTTACGCGCCGCGTTGAATTATTGAGCATAGTGAGTGTTCCTCTGGTGGAGTAAGAGTGTGCCCATTGCTAAAAAGGCGATGCCCGAGCTGCCCAATAGTGCGATTTCTATTCTTGATATGGCAGCGATAGGTATGAATAATGAGCCCAGGAATACTATGCTTGCTACGGTCCAAGCAAAAGCTGTGTGTGCATGGCGGTCTAGAGCAACAAGTGCTGCCTGCAAGATTGTTGTTCCAAGTAACAGTACGCTGGAATTGCCGAGAATTAGAAGTTCTGCGATGCCCGAGGAATAAGCCGAGCCGAAAAGAATGCGAACCAAACTGGGTCCCGCTACAACTACGATGGCGCTCGATGCGATAGCAAGTAGCAGTAGGGTAGCTAAGAATCGACTTACGTAGCCCATGAAGCGTGTTTCGTCGTTCGTCTCCACTGCCGACACGAGTTCTGGTAGCAAGCTGGCCTGTATTGCTGAGCTGAAGAACAAGGGTAGTCGCACCACGATGAATGAGGCGAGTAGCCTGCCTGACGCCGCAGGTTCACGGGAGATAAGTTGCACAGCGACAGGCCCGAGGTTAGCGAGGCCTTGCGCTTCAAGCGACGAAATTGAAAGGCTTGAGATCCTACGGCCGGCTTTTGCGATTCCGCGTCGCCAACTCCTGGTTCCAGCGCCCCGGATGAAATACCATGTCTGCTGGAAAAACTCCAGGCGTCGAGCCCAGAGAAATACGATAGTGGCGATAAGCGAAATAGCGGAGGCCAACGGAACGGACACTACGAGCCAAGTGTTGCCGTTCAAACCTACAGTGGCAACTATCGCAGCGATAATTGCTCGAGTTAGCCCCTCCGATCCAAGTTGGAATGCGTAGTACGAATAACGACGTGATCCGGCAATCGTACCCCTTAGGACATACAACCCGGATTGCAGTATCACTGATATGATGAGGATATCGACGTAAATTATGTCGCCTCGGAAAAGTTGCCTCGCAATGAGCGTGCGCAATCCAAAAAGAAGTAGTATGACAAGGATCGCGAGCGTACCGGCGACTGTCAATGTCGGGCCTCCGTCGAGGTTTGCCTCGTGGAGCCCCGATCTTGACTTAGAAATGATCCGGGTGAATTCCTGTTCCAACGGAGCAAAGGCGCCGCCGCCGATCGCATATACAAGAGACCACAGGGTAGCGAGAAGCGAAAAGTTGTTCGGACCCAGCACTCTCGCACTTATCGTTAGGAAGATGTAGGAGCTCAATCCAAGTACAATGAGCCCAATGGTTACGGTTCCGCTTCCCTTGAGCGTGGTCCTCCATCCGGTCATCGCTGGGATAGCCACGGCACGAACCTACTCTGCTTCGCCGCAGTGATCTTCGACCACCTGTATTCTCAATTTGATCAATGCAACTTCTTCGGCGAGAAGTTCAGTTTGGTGCTCAAGGATGCTGATTTCTGCGGAAAGTTGAATACTTATTAGCAGGAGCAGAACTCCGTTGATCAGAAACAGGAAGTTTGAAGGAACCCCGAACCCGAGAAAGCGCGATAGTGAACTTACTAGCGATGGCCAAATTGAGGCAATAACCGCCGAAAGACCCGTGACCAGCCATATGACCACGTATTTCTCACGAAGCATATTTCGACGCAGTAGGACGATGACGAGAAGAACCACGCAAAACGAAAGTGCGATCGTAAGAATATGTGTCGCAAGCGTCACGCGCTACGTCCTTGCTTGCGAATCACGAGCCGATGGGTGCGAGACGGAAACGAGCAGTATAAGCAATGCCCGCCCGACATAAAGGGTTGCCCGGAATGGCGATGCAGACGACCGCCCGACGTATCGTTCGCGCATCCTAACAGGTACTTCTTCAATCGAAAGGCCGGCTCTGTGTCCAATGACAAGCGATTCAATTGTGTCGCCGAGGTATTCAGATGGATACGTGAGAGCAAAAAGGCTGATTGCCCGCGGTCCCGAGCATCGGAAGCCACTTGTCGTGTCGGTCAAGCGGGCTCCGCAGATGGCAGAAAGCGTTATCGCCAGCAGGCGCATTACCCATCTGCGCGGACCAGTGACCTTGTAGGTCCCCTGGCCTCCAAAGCGATTGCCGACAACGAGGTCTACCCTCGATAGCGGCTCCTCCAAGGTTCCGATGAAAGCTATATCGTGTTGCCCATCTGCATCGACCTGTATGACATGGTGGTAGTTCTTCATCTGTGCATATCTGAATCCAGTCCTCATTGCACCACCGACTCCAAGATTGAAGGGGAGCTGAAGGACGGTTGCACCGGCAGATTGGGCGTATTTGGCCGTCGCGTCCCTGGAGCCATCGTCTACAACCAAGATGTCCAGGTCAGGACGGGCGCTTCGTATCTCGGACACCACAGCGCCGATGGAAGATTCTTCGTTTAGAGCAGGTATAACCACCAATCCATTGGTTCGCGAAACGCTCATCCGGTAAAGCTTATTTGACGCCGATCTTGGGCCTGCGGTCGTCTGGAGTTAACCATGGAACCCGTCGACGAATACGTCGGGGCATCGGAACCAGCGAAGTGCAAGCAGAGCTAATCCAAAGGAGACCGAACCAATACGGGTGCGCGCATCATATGACGTGAGGATTTCAGCTCTGTTGTGCATCGAGGTGTGACGTGGATGGCTCGGGTTCATGGCCCCGCTGATCGAAATTGCGGCTCTCCTAACGCTCATGTGGGTCTGAACCGCCCCGGCTTAATTGGAGAGCCAGTTCTCTGAGTCCAGATCGGTCCTCAGAGCTGAAATTGATCGTAGACGACACTGTGGGGATTGATAGCCCCTTCGGCTCAAATAATTGAATAGGTGAGGACTTCGCCGTGCGCGACCAAAATCAGAGATCCGAGCTTTGGCACCCAGAGATTCGGAGAGGCGGACAAAGAAGAGCGGTCACGGGGTATCCCGTGACCCAGCTTCTCATTCCGGAGCTTCGTTGAGGCGACCAACAATCGGGCGCTGCGAGCTGATCAAATCAAGTCAACGCGCCAAGCGCATCAGCCCCCTTCAGCATTTACCTCCCCGTCGAAGAGGTCAGAGACCGACACCGGATCGTCACAGTGCGGGCAGAGCCCACCGAGTCCGACTCGGGACATGAAGCTCGAGCAATCGCCACAGCGCTGTTCCCCGAGCGCCCGAGCCCCGCAGGAAGGGCACTCATAAACCGTGATGGGACGTCGTGGCCGAGGTGAGCTAACCACCAGAGTCCCTGTACCGGCCTGGTGTCGACGCCGGTAAGCCGTGTGCTTGCAAGCTTCCGAGCAGTAGAGCCTGCGCCCTAAGGGCACGAAGGGGCGCTCACAGACCGGACAAGCTATCGTCGCGCTATCGTCGCGCGACGGGGAAATGGGGTTCAACTGCGATCACCCCCACCCGGATCTGGTGACACTGCGGCAAAGTCGTCATCGGAAGGTACCCCGGGCGTCTCTTCGAGCACTCCCGACGCGTAGTGGGCGGCTTCGAACTCAACTGGGGGAACCATCCCAACGGCACTGTGCAATCTTTTGTT
>JAKASN010000090.1 GCA_021819025.1 Actinomycetes bacterium
GGCCAGGGCCAATGCCGCCTCACGATTATGGGCTCCGTCTCCAAGAACGAGGGGAGATCGGTAGAGCACTTCACCGCGTCCAGGGACAGAGGCCTGCGAGAGCACTCGGGTAACCAGATCGAAGTCCAGACTTGACTGCGTCAACTCCTCAACTGCGGTGACCGCCACCGAAGCATTGTCGATCTGGTGTCGGCCGTGCAGAGAGAGAAAGATCTCGGCGTAGATAGTTCTGGGTGTTCGAAGATCAAATCGCCATCCACCGACGGCTTGGACGACGTTGGATACCACGATATCGCGTCCCAGCGCCAGCACTCCTGCATTGGGACGCTCCTCGACGATGGCAAGCAGCTCCGGCGCAAGCCGTCCCACCACGGCAACGGAATCCGCCTTGACAATGCCGGCTTTGTTTTTTGCGACATCGCCAAGCGTGGGACCGAGAAGCTCCAAATGATCATGTCCTACCGTAGTGATTACGGAGACATCGCCCATCACCACGTTGGTCGAGTCCCACGTGCCTCCGATACCCACCTCAACCACCGCAACTTCGATACCTTCGGCATAAAAGAGCGACAACGCCGTCACTGTAAGGACCTCGAACCAACTAAGGGAAAGCTCCAAGCTCTCTTCAAGGCCGGAGATCAGGAACATCTCCGATGCCAGGAGTTCGTCTGACACCGGCTCGCTATCGATGAGAATTCGCTCGTTGATGCGGTGGAGGTGAGGCGACACAAAGGTGCCAACCTTATAACCGAGGGCACCAAGAAGGTCCGAGGAAAGCCGCGCCACAGAGCCCTTGCCATTTGTCCCTGTGATATGGATTGTGCGAAATTCGTGGGGTCCAATACCGAGAGCGTCCATGACCGCCTCAACGGCGAACAAAGAAGGCTCGCTATGGAATCTCCCCGAGGACTCAAAGCTCGGATGACGATCCAACCACTCGAGAGCATCCGCGATCGACCAAGTCATCTCCTGGGAATTTTCAAAACCGCACCCACCGCTATGACGCCCGGCGCGTCCGCGGTGGTCTCTCGGTTCCTTCTGACTTGGGAACCAAAGTAGGAGCAGCGCGCTTAGCGACAACTTCGGCGTCAATAACGCAACGCTGCACGTCACTCCTGGAGGGCAGCTCGAACATCACATCTAGGAGCACCTCTTCTAGGATCGCGCGCAAGCCCCGAGCTCCAGTACCACGAAGCAGCGCCAAAGCGGCGATCGCGTCCAGGGCATCGGCGGTGACCTCGAGGTCAACGCCATCAAGCTCGAAAGTCCTCTTGTACTGCTTTACAAGCGCATTCTTAGGCTCAACCAAAATCTCTATGAGGGATTCTTTGTTGAGATTCGAAACCGCACCCACCACAGGAAGTCGGCCGACAAACTCTGGAATCAAGCCGAACTTCAAAAGATCCTCAGGAAGAGCCTTTTGGAAAAGCTCACTGCCGTCGTGCTTATCGCCCTTGAGGTCCGCGCGGAACCCAATACTCTTCTTTCCGATTCTTGACTCGATTATCTTCTCAAGACCCGAAAAAGCACCGCCACAAATGAAGAGGATATTAGTGGTGTCGATTTGGATAAATTCCTGATGGGGATGCTTGCGCCCGCCTTGAGGCGGAACCGAAGCAACGGTACCTTCGAGAATCTTGAGGAGCGCCTGTTGAACCCCTTCACCGGAAACATCACGGGTAATGGAAGGATTCTCGGCTTTACGAGCTATCTTGTCGATCTCGTCAATGTAAATAATTCCAGTTTGGGCTTTTTTAACGTCGTAATCCGCTGCTTGGATGAGCTTGAGGAGAATATTCTCCACATCCTCACCCACGTATCCCGCTTCGGTCAATGCGGTGGCGTCCGCAATGGCAAAGGGAACGTTCAACATCCGCGCTAAAGTCTGGGCCAGCAAAGTCTTGCCGCAGCCCGTAGGGCCAAGAAGGAGAATATTGGACTTCGAGAGCTCAACCTCCTTCTCGAGAGTGAGACCCTGCTGAACTCTTTTGTAATGGTTGTAGACCGCGACCGAGAGAACTTTCTTGGCGCGCTCCTGCCCAATCACGTAGGCATCCAAGAAGGCTGAAATCTCCTGGGGGGTCGGAAGCTTCTCCACCCGAAAATCGGCCTTTGAACCCTCATCCTCGGAGATGATATCGACGCAAAGTCGAATGCACTCGTCGCATATGTAGACGCTCGGGCCGGCAATCAGTTTCCTGACCTGCTTCTGGGACATGCCACAGAAGCTGCACTTCACCAAATCTTGGCTCTCTCCAAACTTCGCCATTCCCACAACCTCCACTTGGGTATCTAGCAGGGCCTATGGCGAGGGTACGCCGCAGCCTGATCAGAAAGAAAACTTTTCAACTCACGATCGAGTTGGCTTCAACCGCCACTCGCGAGGAGAGGACTTCGTCGATAATCCCGTAGGCCAGCGCCTCGTTCGCGTCGAGAATGAAGTCTCGATCGGTGTCTGTCTGAATTTTGGCTACTTCTTGACCGGTATCGCCCGCAAGCATCTCGTTGAGGATGTCCCGCATTCGCAGTATCTCCTTAGCCTGCAACTCAATGTCAGTGGCCTGTCCGCCTACACCACCGTAAGGCTGATGCAGCAGCACCCTTGCGTGGGGGAGAGCGTAGCGCTTTCCCTTTGCCCCTGCGGCGAGCAAGACCGCAGCCGCAGACGCTGCCTGTCCAAAACAGAAGGTAGAGACGTCGGGCCTGATGAATTTGATGGTGTCATAGATAGCAAACAGCCCGGTTATCTCGCCTCCGGGAGAGTTGATATAGAGATTGATGTCGCGCTCCTGGTCTTCGTATTCGAGAAACAGTAGCTGAGCGCAGATAAGGTTCGCCACAGCATCGTCAATCCCAGTTCCCAGGATAATGATACGCTCCCGCAGGAGACGCGAATAGAGATCGTATGCCCTCTCGCCGCGACTCGAAGACTCGACGACGGTGGGGACTAAGTAATTAAACGCTTGCAACTAGGACTCCTTCTTGCCGCTCTCTAAGCTCGCAATTGCTAACGCTAAAATCAGCGCATCTATTCGCCGTGAGATTCCTCAGCAATATCGGAAACCTCCTCGACCGACGCCTCTTGGACGTCAGAATCCGCTGCGAGGTGCGAATCCTGCGCTTCAGACTCGCTCGCATCTGCCGGCGGCGTCTCCCCTGTGAGGTCCCAGCGAGAGAGCGCATTGCCTCTGTCGTCAACGAGCTTGGCATTCTCGAAGAGCCAGTCCATTGCTGCCTTCTTGGCAATCTCCGCTCGGAGCGCGGGGACTTGACCAGCTTCTGTGAGGCGCTCCCGAGCGGCATCTACATCGATCCGGCTCGCCTCGGCTATCTTTGCGATCTCTTCGTCGACCTGCTCCGGAGTTGCCTCGAGGTGCTCGGCCTTTGCTAAGGCACGCAGTACCAAGTCCAACCTGGTCTCCAGAATGGCCTCGGACGCGAGTCGAGTGGAAAGATCTTCCGCCGTCGTCTGCGCAAGCTCTAAATATTTCGCGAAGCTAAGCCCGCTACTTTCGATGCGATGACCGAAATTATGGGAAATAGTCTCAAACTGCATCTGAAGCAGGGAACTTGGCAGCTCAGTTAAGCCAGCAACTTCGCTCAACTTGTTTGCCAAAATCTGCCGCCAGTTGTTGCGCAGCATGCTCGAGCGGAAATTCTCGATGTTCTTCCTCATATCGTCGCGAAGTTCCGCCAAAGTCTCAAATTCAGAAGCATCTTTCGCGAACTCGTCGTTGAGTTCTGGACGAAGCAAGGCTTGATGCTCCTTGATGGTTCCCGATACTTTCGTGCCAGGAGACTCCGTCTCTTCACCGTCGGTCGCAGTTTCCTGGGAAGGAACTTCGAATTCGAAGGTATCCCCGTCCTTCTTACCACGGATCGCCTCGGCAAGGCCCTCATAGGGCTCCTCGGCCCCAATGCGAAAGACAAAGTCCTCCACTGTCTCAGGATCAGCTCCGGGTGAACTAACAACGAAGTCAATCGTCACGACCGAGTCATCACCGATGGGATCCGTGGAATCCTCGAATGACCCCAACGCTTCCCGAAGTGTTTCGAGCTGAGTATCGAGATCTTCCTCGGAGGCGAACGGGGAGGGGAACTCTACTGTCAAGTCGCCATAACCTTCAAGAGTGACCTCCGGCCGAACTTCGACCACCACCTCTAGCTTGACGTCTCCCGCTTCTTCACCGTCGGTAACTGTAATCGTCGGCTTGGAAATCGATTCGATCTCATGTTCGACCAAGGCAGCTTCGGCCCACTTGGGTGCGTTTTCGTTGATGGCCTCCGAACGCGCGAAGCCATTCCCAAGCTTGGACTCCAGTACCTTTCTCGGCGCCTTGCCCGGCCGAAACCCGGGCAGACGCACTTGCCGAGACACCTTGGCAAAGGCACTTTCAATCTCTGGCTTCAGCTCCTCTTCGGGAATTTCCACGAGAAGCTTGATCTGGTTGTTTTCGAGTTGCTCACTTACAGAATGCATATGAATACCAAGCTAGTGTCTGCCAAGCGGATTACGACATTATGCCGGCGGTTCGGGCGTTCCCAGGACCGGCACAAATGCGTCAAAGTACGGCAGATGCGATGGCCTTGAAGACTTCGCGAAACTCTAGGAAGCTACAAGTTGCGAGACAGTCCGAGGTTTCGGAATCATCGGGCCTATATCGCGGTTAAATGTACGTACTTTTATGATGGATCCGCCCGTTGGGCGGAACCCCCCCCAGGGCCGCATTTTCAAGGGAGTCGAAAGTTGTCCGATGTAAAGATGAAGTCCGTGTCACCTCAAGAAGCGCTGGACCTGCTGGCGAACGGCGCACAACTCGTCGACGTTAGGGAAAAAGTGGAGTGGGACCGGGGGCATGCACCCTCAGCTATGCATATTCCCCTTAACACCTTGCCGACAAACCTTCACAAAATCCAACGCACTGCGCCTGTGATCGTGGCTTGTCGGGGAGGCTCGCGTTCCGCGAGTGCCGCGAAATTCCTCATGGAACAGGGTTACACGGTTGCCAACCTCGACGGAGGCATGGTTTCTTGGATCCGTCAAGGCTTGGACGTGCGCGATGCCAACGGTCATCTCGGCGCAATTGCTTAACGCTTCGCTTTGAATGGCACTTCGGGGAGTGCCTCAAGCTACGGTCAAAGCACAGAGCTCTGCCACCTTAAGCCGACAAGGTGAAATCTCCGCTGCGGCTCGAGGCTATTTGAGCTTGAGAAACAAGTTCTGCAGGCGTTCGAACTCTTCCACCGAATCGCTATCAGTGCGTTTGGCGCAGGCAAATAGTTGCGCGGCAACCATCTTGAACCCAACTCTCTCCAAGGCCTTTAGAGCTGCTTGGAACTGTGTCACCACATCGTTGCATTCACGCCGCTCTTCGACCATTTTGGAAAGTCCCCGCACTTGACCTTCCACCCGAGCGAGGCGCCTCAGGAGTTCACGCACTTCGGCATCGGAGAGATCCATCCCATGAGTTGCGCCATCGGCTTCGATTGCTTTGGTCTTGCCTGACATGTCTTATCCTGACCGTTATACCCCTATAGGTATTCTATCGCCCGGCAAAACATTCCGCGCAACGGCTCACACGTCCGTAAAGCGGCCAGCTTCGTTCTCGGGCAAGCGGGCGAGCGAAGTTCGTCGACCAAGGTCACGGCCATCGAGCAGCACGGCACCCATCGAATCCGCAGATATCAACACCTAAGGTTGCCCGCAAAGCTCCTGGGCGGACGACATATGTAGCCCGTGAGCGTGTGCTATCCACACTCTTGCCATGATGGATTTCGCGACACCCATAGTCGCGCATTCAGATGTGTGGCCGTGTCAGGAGCTAGCAAAGCCTGGATCTTGGAGCGGGTGACGGGGATCGAACCCGCACCACCAGCTTGGAAGGCTGGAGCTCTACCATTGAGCTACACCCGCACGGAGCCACTATCCTAGCGGATAATCACCATCTTCTGGTGCAGTTTCGCTGGGAGGTAAGCGTTACGTCCCAAGTCCAACTTTAAAACCTAGCGCCACCCTTAGCCGCAATCACTAGGGGTCAAACCGACTCCTTAGCTGATTGGGATTTTTCCCTTCGACTATGGTCGGGGAGGGGGGATTTGAACCCCCGACCCCCTGGTCCCAAACCAGGTGCGCTGCCGCTGCGCCACTCCCCGAGAAGCTTTTAGCTTAGTCCCTTTGCTAGTGAAGGCGATTTCCCGCGGCGCGGAAGCGAAGCACAAAGAAGCGGACGATAACCACCGCTAGCACCACCGCGATAAGGTATCCCGCGTACTTGATGTCGGTGGCCACATGGCTCCAATTCGCTCCAAGGGCATAGCCGACTCCAGCAAGCGCCGCACACCAGGGCAGAGCACCCAGGAAAGTGAAAAGACCGAAGCGCATGGGTTCCATCTCAGCGACTCCAGCAGGTAAAGATATAAAGGTTCGAACGACGGGGAGCACGCGACCGATGAGGACCGCCGCCTCACCCTTGTTGGTAAACCAGCGCTCGGCTCGGTGTAGATCCTCTTCTCTTATTCGCACGTATCGCCCGAAGCGCAATACAAGTGCTCGGCCTCCTGTACGCCCGATTATCCAGGCAATATAACTACCGAGTACATTGCCCATTGTTCCTGCGAGAATCACCGCGACAATATTCAGCTTGCCCAGGCCGGCCAACGCTCCGGCGAACGGCATGATGACTTCTGAGGGAATCGGGATGAGAGCCGATTCGGCCGTCATGAGCAGGAACACGGCGAGAATGCCCGAGGTAGTGATGAAATTTTCCACGCGATTACATTAGCCGCTCAAAAGTCGGAATCTTCGAAGAGCACATCAGTGGCGCAAAGATCCCCCAAAAACTCACCCGAGAGGCCGAGAGGCCTAAAGAAGTTGACGCGGTGCGCCTGGGTACTTCCAGGCAAATTCAAACGCTCACACTCGCCACATAGATCGCGCAAACTGATCAGCTTGATCCTTGAAGAACTTCGCTCCAGTGCAGACACGAGAGCCGGCAAGTTCTCCATGAGATAATCACGCCTCAACAAAGATTCGGAGCTGTCAAAATTCCGCTCCACAAACGCCAAGAAGCCATTGGAGACGACCAGCGGGGATACTCGCTGTGCCCTGACGTGCATTTCGGCTCTCGCCCTCAGTGGCTCTTCTGGAGGCTCACCGGGACAAACACCGAGAAGCTGCCGCGCGGTATTGGTGTCGTGGGTGGTGAGAGAGACCACCGACGCCTCGTGCAAAGTGGCGGCGTCACCATCTTCGAAGCACAATACCTTCGTAAGTAAGATCCCTGCCGACGACAACGATTCGCGCAAGCCGTTTGGCACCACGCCA
>JAKASN010000091.1 GCA_021819025.1 Actinomycetes bacterium
CGATCTGAAGTTCGCTGCGGAAACCATTGACGCCCAAGAGCTGGAGCGCAAGCGAATCTCTCACGACATTCACGACGGACTAGGGCAGCTCCTGCACTCGGCGCTCTATCACCTTGACGCCGCGATGTACCCGGAGAATATCTCCGAATGCCGCGTGGAAAACTCCATGGCCAAGGACCTAGTGGCGATGGCGATCACCGAAGTGAAGCGCACCATCACCCGACTCCGCCCCGGGATCCTCGACGACCTCGGTCTCATCGCGGGGCTTTCCAGCCTCGCATCGTCCATCAAAAACCCTGAAGTCAGCGTGGAGCTGCCCAACGCGCTTCCGATGGAACTACCGAGTGCAGTTGAGATCACTATCTACCGGATAGTTCAAGAGGCTCTCGCTAACACCCAGAAGCACTCCGGAGCAGACTGGGCGTCGCTTAAGGTGTGGATCGATACCGACGAAACCTTGACCTTGCACGCCGTGGTCACCGATGACGGCAATGGAATTATCGCCGAGGCTGGGGAGGGTTTTGGCCTCTCGGGTATGAAGGAGCGCGCCGAGCTGATCGGGGCGCGCCTTGACATCTACTCCCGACACAATCACGGCACCCGAGTGCACTTGAGAATGCCGCTAAAGGCGATCGAAAGTGCGTAGCCTCCACGCATAAGCCAGCCCGGAGCATCGCCAGACAACGTTGGCTACCCGAGAGCGCCGCTTCGAGCTTGCCCTTTAACCACCCCAAGGCATGCCTGCGGGACGCCACCCGAGAAGCGTGAGGTGGGGCGGCGCACACCAACCGGGGCCATCCGCAAGGGAGAATTCTCCTCCTCACCCACCCATCGCTACCGCTGCTAGCGACCTAGCACAAACACGATGCCAGGCTCACTCACAAGGTGGTGCTGGAGTCATCGGGAAAAGCCAACCACCTTCGGGAAAAATGCTCAGTCTTGTCCTTGGGCAGCGCGGAAATTCGCTGCGGCGCGCTCGGCGAGATGGCCCTGTGCGGCTTGAACATCATATTTCTGGGTAGCCCAAGACTCCAGAGCCGCATCTTGAAGCGCGCGACCGTAGGAAAACGTGATCGGCCAAGGAAGGCTCTTGCCTCGGTTCATTAGCGCTAAGTGTTGCGTGGCTTCGCTATCGCGCTGACCACCAGACAGCAACGCAATTCCGGCAACGGAACCTGGCACATGGTTGCGGTAGCACTGCACCGAAAGCTCCGCCACTTCTTCACGGCTAGCGCGTAGAGAAGCTCCCTTGCCCGAGATTACCATCGACGGCTTGAGGACCATCTCATCGAGGGCAACCTCTTGAAGCCAAAGCTCGGAAAATACCGACTGAAGCACCTCCGAGGTGACCTCGAACGAACGCTCGATGGAGTGGTCTCCGTCCATGAGCACTTCGGGCTCGACAATCGGCACGATCCCTTCAGACTGACAAATTCGTGCGTAGCGCGCCAGAGCGTGAGCATTGGCAAGAATGGCGGCACGACTTGGGAGAGTTTGTTGCTCAATCTTGATCACCGCACGCCATTTGGCAAAAGTCGCGCCGAGGGCACGATATTCGGCCATTCGGGCACTCAGCCCGTCGAGGCCCTCGGTGATGGTTTCGGAAGGTCGCCCCGCCATCGGCTTCGCACCAGTATCTACTTTAATGCCGGCGAGAATCCCGATCTTGGCGAGATATTCAGGAAACGTCACTCCCGAACTAGCCTGCTGGCGGAAAGTCTCGTCAAAGAGAATTACGCCTGAAATCCAGCTCGAGAGGTTGGGGGTGCTAAAGAGCATCTCTCGCCATGCGCGTCGCGACTCATATGTCGACTCGAGACCGAGCGCGTCGAAGCGCTTTGAGAGGGTGGGGCTACTCTCATCCGCCGCGAGAAGTCCGCGGAAACCTTGGACCATCGTCTTGGCAACGCTCTTCATCTCATTCGAATAACTCATCTCGACCTCCGTGCGGTTACCACTGCAATCTTTTTTCATCGATCGCGATCATCGACTGATTCAACTTAGGTCTGCAAATCGTCGCCAGCTTCACCAATCCGGGGGAAAATCAGGATGAGACCGAGATCTCTGAGGATCGTGCCAAATGGGAAATAAAGGCTGTGATCGCGGGGTGAGTCTGATTGCCGCTTCGAATTGCGAGGTGCCACTGCTTGGCAAGGGGAAGTCCCGGAAGGGCTATCTCCGAGACGTCGATGTTTAAGCTCTCGCCCAACATGGAGTCCGAGGAGACCAGCGCTATGCCAAGACCCAGGTTGACCGCTTGAAGAATCGCGACGTTAGATCCGATGGTCATCGTTGGGACGTCGAACCCGGTGTCAGCTATGACTTCTAGGGCCGAAAGCCTACTCCCGGATCCTTCTTCGCGCAAGAGCCAGGTCGCTCGTGACGGGTCGGTTTCAACCTCGGCGCCGCCCGATCCAATCAACACCAAGGAGTGGGAGCGCGTTGCTATCGTGCTAAAAGCATGAGGGTTGTTGGGGCGACCAGCAATGACGATGTCAACTTGTCTCGAAGCGAGGAGATCAAAGACCCGCTCCCGATTCCCCACCTCGAGCGCGATGTCAAAACCAGGGTCGGTCTCGAGAAAGCTACCAATCCAGCCGGGAAGGAGGAACTCCGCCACGGTTGTAACTGCACCGATGCGCAATTTGAGACGGGCTTTTCTCCCGGCCTCTCGGGTAGCACGCGAAGCCTCGCCAAGAAGCCCGACGATCTCTGCGGCCCGCTCATAGAGCACCTTTCCGGCATCAGTAATGACGATGTTTCGCCCATCCCTAGCAATGAGGGCCACGCCGAGTTCACCTTGGAGACTTGAGAGGACTGACGACACCGCCGCTTGAGAGACAAAGAGCGCGTCAGCGGCGCGGGATACCGACTTGTGCTGGACAACGGCTATGAAGGTCCGCAACTGGCTTGGAGTCATATATAAGTTCTTGATCTGTGAATTTGCTTGATATCTTTGATTTTTATTATATTACGAATCACGACCCTGCCTCCGGCCGCAACGGAAACTTCCGCGCAAAGACCTCGTCACCAATAAAGCTCTCGGCTGGCCCTGGCGCAAAGTCGCAATGGGAGACGTCTCACTGTTGACTCAAGATCTACACACTGTCTCCATCGGCGACGCCAAACGACGAGCACATCAGCAAAGCCTCACGCTATATATAACTGTTTTATTGTGTATATACATCGAAAACCAAGTGTTCACTATTAGGTTTTGCCGAAACAAGCACGTAATCTCAATGCAAGGAACAAGTCGAAATGGTACAAGTTCGATGGTGTGCCTGAGGCGTACCGACGTGGCAACGTCGTTTCGCATCGGCGCTCGGGGCTCGTCCTCGCGGCGCTCAAATGCTCCGGCAATCCGTATTGGTGCGTCGGGACGGTTCTGTAATTTGAAGCCGAACCGGTAGGGACAAATTGCATCGGACGACAGTGACCCCCGAAGGGTCAGATTGGAGAACAAAATGGACAGCAACGGTTCAGGTACGATCAGGGACGACAAGGAGCGCTACAAGTCCGGCGTCATTCCCTACAAGCAGATGGGGTATTGGGAACCCGATTATGTTCCCCTAGACACCGACATCATCGCGCTCTTTCGCATTACTCCTCAACCCGGAGTAGATCCCGATGAGGCGGCTGCCGCTGTCGCTGGCGAATCTTCTACCGCAACATGGACGGTAGTTTGGACAGATCGGCTCACCGCTAGCGAAATGTATCGCGCCAAAGCTTTCCGGGTCGACCCAGTTCCCAATACCGGCGTGGGGACCAACACCGAAGCGCAATATTTCGCATACATCGCTTACGACCTGGACCTCTTCGAAGAAGGCTCCATCGCCAACTTGACCGCGTCCATCATCGGCAACGTCTTTGGGTTCAAGGCCGTCAAAGCGCTTCGCCTCGAGGACATGCGCATCCCCGTGGCTTATCTCAAGACCTTCCAGGGGCCCGCTACCGGCATCGTGGTAGAGCGCGAGCGCCTCGACAAGTTCGGTCGGCCGCTGTTGGGGGCCACTACCAAGCCCAAACTGGGACTCTCTGGACGCAACTACGGGCGCGTCGTCTACGAAGCCCTCAAAGGAGGGCTCGACTTCGTCAAGGACGACGAAAACATCAACTCCCAGCCTTTCATGCACTGGCGCGATCGCTTCCTCTATGTGATGGAAGCAGTGAACAAGGCATCCGCAGCCACTGGCGAAGTCAAGGGCCACTACCTCAACGTCACCGCCGGAACCATGGAAGAGATGTACGAACGCGCCGAATTCGCCAAATCGCTTGGATCGGTCATCATCATGATCGACCTGGTTGTGGGTTACACCGCAATTCAGTCCATGGCCAAGTGGGCACGACGCAATAGCATGATCCTGCACCTGCACCGCGCGGGCAACTCCACCTACTCCAGGCAGAAGAACCACGGCATGAACTTCCGGGTAATTTGCAAATGGATGAGGATGGCCGGCGTGGACCACATCCATGCCGGAACCGTGGTCGGCAAGCTTGAGGGCGATCCCTTGATGATCAAAGGCTTTTACGACGTCCTTCGCGACACCCACAACCCGATGAATCTCGAGAACGGACTCTTCTTCGAGCAGGATTGGGCATCTCTGAACAAGGTGATGCCGGTGGCATCTGGAGGAATTCACGCAGGACAGATGCACCAGCTCATCCACTACCTCGGCGAAGACGTGGTACTACAGTTCGGTGGTGGCACAATCGGACACCCCCAAGGGATCCAAGCTGGTGCCACAGCAAACCGCGTAGCACTCGAAGCGATGATCATGGCGCGAAACGAAGGTCGCGATTATCTCAACGAAGGACCCCAGATCCTCAACGACGCCGCCAAGACGTGCAGCCCTCTGCGCGCGGCGTTGGACACCTGGAAGGACATCACCTTCAACTACGCGTCCACCGACACCCCAGACTTCGTCCCCACCGTCAGCGACAGCATCTAAGAGTAGCAAGGAATCCTAAAGATGTTAACTAATCCAACCAACCAGGTCACCCAAGGTCAGTTCTCCTTTCTTCCCGAACTTACCGACGAGCAAATAACTGCTCAGATAAAGTGGGCACTCGCTCACGGCTGGGCAGTGAGCATTGAATACACCGACGATCCCCATCCGCGGAACACTTACTGGGAGATGTTCGGGATGCCGATGTTCGACCTGAAAGATCCTGCCGGCATCTTGATGGAGATCAATGCTTGCCGAAAGACCTTTCCCAATCACTACATTCGGGTAATGGCCTTCAACTCCGAGCGCGGCGTGGAGAGCCCTGCGATGTCATTCATCGTCAACAGGCCCGCCAACGAGCCAGGCTTTGGCGTAATCCGCCAAGAGGCCGAGGGTCGAAGCATCCGCTACACCGTGCACAGCTACGCCACCGATAAACCCGAAGGCGAGCGCTACTAGGGGTCGCCGAAGAGCCAAGTGCTGGGGCGGGACCCCATGCGAATGGCCCGAGGCACCCAACCCATTAAGGGCCGCTCCGGCGGAGCAATTCTCCGGAGCGGCTCAATTCACCCAAAAGTAGGCCCACCACTCCGCATCGCCTCTACGAGTGCACTTTCGGGCCTGCACCACAACTTACTCAACATAGGTCGGCTCGATAATACAAGATGACAGACAAGCCACTTTCAAACAACGATAACGCAAGCGTCGATCTCGAAGCGATCTATCGCGACTCCCAGATCCAAGAGGTGCTGGATCGCCTCGACAACGAGCTGGTCGGCCTAAAGCCTGTAAAGACGAGGATCCGAGAAGTCGCAGCGCTCTTGCTGGTCGATCGCCTGCGGCGCGAGATGGATCTTACCGCCGGTACGCCCTCGATGCACATGAGTTTCACCGGTAATCCCGGAACAGGCAAGACCACCGTGGCAATGCGGATGGCCGACATCTTGCACCGCCTGGGATATATCCGCCAAGGACACCTCATCGCGGTCACCCGTGACGACTTGGTTGGCCAGTACATTGGTCACACCGCGCCCAAGACACGCGAAGTTCTCAAAAAGGCCATGGGTGGCGTTCTCTTCATCGACGAGGCCTACTACCTCTACAAGCCCGAGAACGAGCGCGACTACGGCGCCGAGTCGATCGAAATCCTCCTCCAGGTCATGGAAAACCAGCGAGACGATCTCGTGGTAATTCTTGCCGGTTACAAAGACCGCATGGACAAGTTCTTTCAAAGCAACCCCGGCATGTCATCGCGAATTGCCCACCACATAGACTTTCCGAACTACAACCCAGAGGAACTCCTTCAGATCGCCAAACTCATGCTCGCGGAATCGAACTACCGCATGAGCCCCGAGGCCGAGGCTGTCTTTGCCGACTATGTCGTACGCCGCATGGCCCAGCCCAACTTCGCCAACGCACGCTCAATTCGCAATGCACTCGACCGGGCCAGATTGCGCCAAGCCAATCGCCTCTTCAGCGCTCGAAGCGGGCACCTCACCAAAGTCGACTTGATCACCATCGAAGCCGAGGATTTTCTCCTCAGCAGGATCTTTGACGACGCCACTTCGCTAGACGCAGAGGACACATCTCCTAGTTAGCTACAAGCCGAAATCGTCTCGCAGAGAACCTAGATAAGAGGGGCCACTAACTTCTTGCGATCAGCCCCAACGTATCTCAAGCCTCGATTACCGTAAGTCGGCGTGAAGCTAAGTTCAGCGTCACGCCGTGGTGCTCACCCGAGACACAAATATCTTCGATTCGAGCACCAAACCGGCCCGGCAGGTAGATCCCCGGTTCGACTGAAAAGGCGGCAAAAGGACCAATAGCAAGGGGATTATCGCTCGCGACGTATGGCTCTTCATGCTCCTCAAGCCCTATGCCGTGACCGGTACGATGGATGAAGTATTCTCCAAATCCAGCCTCGGTGATCACTTTTCGCGCCTCATTGTCGAGATCTCTTCCGGAGATCTCGCTCGAAATGGCTTCGCGAGCGCAATTTTGCGCAACTTCCAGCACGTCGTAGAGGTTCTTGAACCCATCGGGAACCTCCCCTAGCACCACGGTCCGGGTGATATCAGAGCAATATCCGGGCTCCCCACCCACGCTGTACACTCCGCCAAAGTCAAATACCACCGGATCGCCAACTTGGACAAGCCGGGGCCCTGGTTCGTGATGTGGGCCGGCCGAGTTGGGACCCGACCCCACGATGGCAAAGTTGACCTTGGCCAATCCCGCCGCGACAAGCCGACGGG
>JAKASN010000092.1 GCA_021819025.1 Actinomycetes bacterium
CGACCAGCGATCATTGTCAATCCAGACTCGCGCGGCCACAAAAGTTTCGACCTGTGAGCGCGGTGCTACTCCCGGTTCTTGGAGATACCCGTGGTATTGCCCGAATACCACGTCGGATTTGGTAAGTGGCCTGATGGCCTGGAATACCTCGTTGCGGGCGTCATTGAGGCTGGTTGCATTGAGACGGCCTGGTGGATCCATGGCCAGAAAGCCCAATACCTGCAAGAGGTGGGTTACCACCATATCGCGAAAGGCACCGGTACCCTCGTAAAAGGCGCCTCGCCCTTCCACGGTGAGAGTTTCTGGAACGTCGATCTGCACATAGGCCAAATGGTTGCGATCCCATGCGGGCTCAAAGATCCCGTTGGCAAAACGAAGGGCGAGAATGTTCTGCACCGCCTCTTTGCCGAGAAAGTGATCGATGCGATAGACATCGCTCTCGGAAAACGAGCGATGGATCGCCGCGTTAAGGTGCCGTGCGGATTCCAGATCTGAGCCGAAAGGCTTTTCGATGATGAGTCGGGAACCTTTAGCGATCCCCGCTTCGCCGAGAGACTCAATGACGGGCATGAAGGCAGGTGGCGGAACTGCGAGATAGAAGACGACATTCGCTTTGGTGCCAATTGAGCCTCGAGCGGCAGAAATCGCCTTGGTAAGGGCGGAAAAATCTCCCACTACTGAAGAGGCGAAGGAAAGTTTCGATGCGAAGACCGAGAAGCTCTTCTCGGTGACCTCTTTGCGGCCGAAGTTGGTCAGCGAAGAGTGGACCAACTCCGCAAAGCCCACGTCGTCGAGTTTGAATTCTGGCGGCGCGGTACCGATGATGCGAAAATCCTCTGGCATGAGTCCGGCAAGAAAGAGATGATATAGTCCAGGGAGAAGTTTTCTCTTTACCAGGTCGCCGGTGGCCCCAAAGAGAACCAGGATGGCGTCCTGCGGCTTTACCAAAGCCTCCGTTGAATCTGAGCTCTTCTTGGCCATCTTTCCTCCTCGTTTCACCTCTTGGCTCATTGATTTAAAAAGAGCTATCCAGGTTCTATTGCGTTCTTTAGCTATCGTTTTTGGGACACGGCGGGGATATCACGGTACTTCTAAGGCGAGAGCGGCAGTGGTTCCTCGAGCGAGCCGAGTACCCAGTCAGCCCCGGCGTCTCGCAGCTCGGTGACGCTGTATTTATGGCTTGCAACGCCGACGCACTCGATGCCAGCTTGGTGCGCCGCTATCACGTCGTTGGGCGTGTCTCCGAAGGAGAGGAACTTCTCTGCGGCGATGGGCTCGCCAGCGACCATCGCCGCCCGCTGCATCGCCACTTGGGTAAGTGCCACTCGATCTGGAGAGTCCGAACCATAGCCCCCAAAAGCAAAGAAGCGATTCAGCCTTGCTCTCGCGAGCTTGATGTGCGCTGCGGCTTCGAGATTCCCGGTAACCAGCCCGAGAAGATACCCCTGATGAATCAGTTTTGGGAGAAGCGCTTCGACACCAGGTAGCACGTGGTATCCATCGGCTTCGTCGACGGCTTGACCGAGAAAGTGCATGCGCCGCTCCAGGAGGCGTGAAAACTCTCCAGGGGAGGGATTGTGGCCGAGGAGCGCGGTGAAGGTTCTCCTGGCAACTTCGGGATCGGTCATTCCGGTGTCGCTGTACTTGTCGATGTCGGCGGGGATCCCGTAGAGATCCATAAATGCCAACTTCCACGAGGTGGCTCCAGCACCGTCGGTAATGATCAGCGTTCCATCGATATCGAAGAGCAGCGCCACTTTATCGCTTGTCAACTTCTCTCCTTCTCTTGGCTTGGGTCGTTGCTCGAGGTAGCATCTCTATTTATTGGGCTTTTCATCGTGCCCGCCAAAGCCTTTGCGCATCGAAGAGAGAACCTGATTGGCGTAATGGTCGAGACCACGGGAGGCGAAGCGGGAGTAGAGTGCCGAGGTAAGCACCGGAGCCGGCACTCCCTCTTCGACCGCAGCTAATGCGGTCCACCTTCCTTCTCCCGAATCGGAAACTCGTCCAGAAAACTCGTTAAGGTCGCTCGAGGCTCCCAACGCGGCGGCGGTGAGGTCCAAAAGCCACGAGGAGATGACGCTTCCGCGCCGCCAAACTTCCGCTACGTCGGCGATGTTGATGTCATATTGGTAGTACTCAGGATGCTCCAGAGGTGCGGTTTCGGCATCGGCGCTCCGGGAGGCTTTTCCGATGTCGGCATTTTTCAAGATGTTGAGACCCTCAGCGTAGGCCGCCATGGCTCCGTATTCGATGCCGTTGTGGACCATCTTGACAAAGTGGCCGGCGCCATTGGGTCCGCAGTGGAGGTATCCCTCTTCGGCGGGGGTGACCTCTCCGCTTCTTGTCGCGGTTCGCTCTGCGCTCTCAAAGCCTGGAGCGATCGCCTTAAAGATCGGATTGAGGTGTGCCACCACCTCGTTCTCGCCGCCGATCATGAGGCAATATCCCCGTTCTAGTCCCCAGACGCCGCCACTGGTTCCCACGTCGACGTAGTGAATTCCAGATTCGGCGAGTTTCTTAGCCCGCTCGATGTCATCTCGGTAGTATGAGTTTCCTCCGTCGATGATGATGTCGCCAGGTTCCATGAGCTTGGCGAGTGACGTTACGGTATCTTCGGTAATTTCTCCTGCTGGTACCATTACCCACGCGACGCGCGGAGCAGTCAGCTTGGAAACGAAGTCCGGTAGCGAAATTGCGCCGATAGGGCCCTCGGCGGCCAAGGCTTTTACTGCTTCTGGATTGACGTCAAAGACCACGGTGGAATGGCCGCTGTGCTGCAATCGTCTGACTAGGTTCGCACCCATCCTCCCTAGACCGATCATCCCGAGTTGCATATTCAACGTCCACCTTTCCGGTTGCGGGTCGAGCACAAGAAATTCGCCGCGGCCAAGCCTTTTGCACTGCGTCTCAGTTCGATGGCAAGCCACTGAATGCCAGGTTGTGCGGCGAGACTAGCGCAACTAGTAGCGACCCTTATGCCCAAGCTTATGGCCCACAACGCGTGTTCTTGGTGTCATGCAGTCTGAACAGGGAGTTCAACTATCGCTGAGCTTTAGAATTGTCACTTTGGCCCACGAGGGGGAGACGGAAGGCGAGGAGTAGTACTTCGGGGTTAACTTGAAAATCGCGGGCAGGTGTGCGGACAAAACCCAGTGATTCATAGAGGCGGTGTGCTTTGGTCATGAATTGGGTGGAGTGCAAGAAGAGAGCTTGCGCGCCGTCAGCGATGGCGAGTTCGATACAGTGCTGGGCTAAGAGCCGCCCATAGCCGCGACCCTGGAAGCTCGGATCAACTGCGAGCATGCGCACCTCGGTTTCACCAGCGAGGAGACCCTCGGCCATCGGTGAAGAAGGGTCGTTGACGTAAGTGACGGTTCCCACCACTCGGCTGGCCTCCCTCGCCACATACACCTGGGAGACTTGTGCTCGCGTTGCGACGTCGCCAAGATGCTTTGCGTAACCCGCGTCAAGCTTGTCGCCGAGAAGGTCTCGGTATGACGCAACAACCACCCTGCTTGCCGCGTCATAGTCCGGTGCTAGCGCAGCTTCGATGACAAATTGTGGCTTAGCTAGCACCTGGCCTCGCTCCCAAACTCCATGATTAAGGGTAACGCGGTGGCAGGCGTATTATCTCGCAGTTTGTGCTTTAGGCGAGCGGTCTGTACTTCTGCATCCAAAGCCATGGTTGCTCCATATCGCCATTCACGTCTATGGGTAAGCCTCGAGTGAGGTGAAGATCTTATTCAGTTCGAGTCCTTTGCCCGTAAAGAGCTCTATCAGCGCGACGCCACCCAGGTTTCAAAGCAGCACTGTGACACTGCAAATACCTAATGCTGCGAAGGTTCGGGTTCTCATGCCGATGCGGGCTGTGTCACCCATGGGTCGATCAAGCCGTATTCTCGCTTTGGTCAATTGCTGCTAGGGAGATCGTCGCAGCCGAGGGGCAAGACCGCCGTCGGGCGGCGAGTTATTCTTGGGGAGCAAGTGAAGTGCGCCTCCGCATGCATCACTCGGCCCCCGCGTCGTTATAGCTCATCTGTCGCGATACCAAGGGAAGTGCCCGGGCGCCGAGATAAACGGGGAAGTCGTGACGGGTTGCGTCGATTCGCAACAGTCGGCGCTCTGCAGCGGCGATAGCTAAGTTAGTTTGCCACGAGCCCGGATGTCGCTGCGACGAAAATGTCAACACCTTGCCCGACCTCGGAGATGCAGCGCTAGCGCTGCCGGTGGTCAATCTTTGCATTTAGCAGCCCAATGACTGCCAGCCAAGACTCTTGATAGACATCGTTGGTGGGAAAACATGCCACCTTTGTTCCCGAGGTCTTCCGCCAGCCATTTGCCCGGCGTAGATCCACGTAGTCACACGGGGTCCGAGCTCTCCCCGAGGCTGCTTTCGATACGTTCGATCATCTCGAAGAGGAGAGTTCGGTTTTGAGAAGAGAGCACCGTGTTGAACCATTGCTCCTGAGTGGCAATCTTGGACTGCAGAAGCGCCGCAACCAGCTTGCCTTCCTCGGTCAAAAAGATTACCCGCTTTTTTCCCGGCCGGAGATTTGGGTCGCTCGCCACCATTCCTCGAACTTCTAGCTGATCCACGGTTCGCTTTAGGTTCATCGGATCGGTGGCGATGCGCCGTGCCAATTCTCTGATACCCGCGCCTTCACCTTCGTCAAGGGCGCGCAGCACCGCTGCTTGGGGAGGCGCGAGCCCTAGATCTGTTAGTTGATCCACCCATTCGCTGCGAAGCTTTCGCGCGAGACGGCTGATTCTAAAGCCCAATCCCTCCTCAAGTGCCAGGGAGGGATTGGGAGAATCTCCAGGAATCGCAGCCGGAACCTGTCTCATCGCTTTATCTGCTTCTATTGTTTGGTCGACTCGGCGTCAAGATCAGAAATAATCTCAATGCCGAGACTGTACGCAGGCATTCCCGAGGTGATTAGGGCCAATTCTGCCACACCGACTAGCTCTGCTAGCGACGCTCCGGCTTGGCGAGCTGCTCGGGCATGCAGCTTGGCTGGGCCTTGTTCTCCGAGGGCGAGAAGCTGACCAAAATGTACGAGCTGTCCGGTCTTTCTGCCTAGTGGATTGTCCATGATGAGAGCTTCTCGGAGCTTCTCAATTGCGACGACTGCCCTTTCCCTGTCGGTGGCTCTGGCGACTTCGATGCGCTTTTCAATGGAGGCGGGAACATGTCCCACGAGTTCAACGTAGGCGTTTCGTATCGTATCGAAAGTGGCGATCTCTCCGGTTGACTCTGGAGTTGGCGATGATTCTTGATTTGGCACCGTCATGACCTGACCCGCGCCATTGATGCGAGTACCTGATCAAGGGCTCCTTCGGGGAAGTCCTTGGCACCGCCCAAGGCTCTCGCGTGAAGCTCGGCTTCAGCCGCTTCTTCAAGGACAGTTAGCAGTGAGGCCGCCGCCAATGGCGTGGCTCCGAACACCAATACGCCATGGTTGGCAAGAATTACCGCATTGGTGTCTGGGAACTGCTTCACGGCATCGACTATTGCGCTGACGGATCGTTCCGAGCCCCGGGGTGCCCATGCCGCCACCGGTACTTGGCTCGCCTGGCCAAAGCGCAATAACGCCTCGTATCTGCAGGGAAGCTCTTCTTGTGCCAAGGCAAATGCTAAGAGGTTGGGCGAATGGGTATGAATGATTCCACCCACCTCAGGTCGCAACTTATAGATCTCTGAATGCATGGTGATGATCTCTGCGTTGGTGGGATCTAACTCTCCCTCAAGGACCGTTCCATCAAAATTGACGACGCCAAGACGATCAGTGGTGAGGTTTCTCACTTGACCATCGATGGTGAGGAGCATTTCCTGTGAGGAGATTCTTCCCGAGAGGTTGGCGTGTCCGGTGTGGGACATCACTTCGTTGCGGAAGAGGGTCTCGGCCGCGGCGACGATCTCTGCGCCGACCTCGGCCTTGGTTGCGGTGCGAATAGCCATGTGGTATCTCCTTGTTGGCTGCGAATAAAGATGCGGCCGAGATTTCTCGGCAAGCTCTATCTATAACTGTAGTAAAAGCTACACTATTCCGCAATTGATGAGAAGTCGTCCCTCTTAGGGCAAGCCATGACGTCGAAGAGGGACTTTGGCGTGGCGCTGCTCTGAGTGCCTCGGCCGGGCTGCGGGTTGGGTGAGCATCCCAAGCATGTTGTCTTGGGCGAGTGTCAGCGAGGCCATTTTAAGAGCTGAAAATGTCGTAGCCCCCGTGCCCTTCAACGAGGCTGTTTGCTCCATCGACGACAAGGAGTTGCCCCGAGATGAAGGATGCGCCCTCGGAGGCGAGAAAAGTGATGGCCGCGGCGACTTCCGCAGCTCTGCCAGATCGTCCCATCGGCGATGCCAGCCCATGGCGTGCTTCATCGTCTCTTTGAGCAGCGGTTGCGATCCAGCCCGGAGCAACCGCATTGGCAGTTATGGCGAATCTGGCATTTTCGATAGCAGTTGCTCTGGTAAGTCCAACCATTGCCGCTTTGGCCGCTGCATATCCCTCTTCGCCCTGTTTTACTTGCACGGGACCGGTGGTTGAGGCGACGTTGATGATCCGCCCATAGGAATGGGCGATCATCTCGGGAAGCGAGCGCTTGGTGGCGAGAAAGGCGGTGGTTACATTGCGCTCGAGTGACTTGGTCCAGGATCCCAGCGGGGTGGAAGTGATGAGTTCGAAGCTTTCTGGGTCGTTGAGGGAACCCATTCCGGCATTGTTGACCAGGATGCGGGTACTTCCAAAGCGGGACTCCACAAAAGAGAAGAGGCCATCAACTTGACCTTCGTCAATGAGATCAGCGATGAAACCTATGGCATCGATACCCAGTTCTCGGAGTTCTTTTGCACGCTGGTGGATACGTTCGGTGGTAGAAGTGATGGCGATGCGCGCACCTGAGAGTCCGAGTTGGGTTGCGACGGCAAATCCGATCCCCTCGGCGCTGCCGGCGCCGGTTATCACAGCGATATCTCCGCCGAGAGGCACTCTCATGAAATCTCCTAATTTGCCGGGGGGTTTGCAGAATCGCTCTCAGGCTTTGGCGCCACGAAGCTTATCGATGATGCTATTTCGACGGGGGCCTTTTGCTACTTTGCGTTATTTTCCCACCGGTGAGCTAACGCCGCTCATGGGAACTACCAGCGAGGTTTTCCTGCTTG
>JAKASN010000093.1 GCA_021819025.1 Actinomycetes bacterium
GGGCGCACTTGGCCCCGATGGAAGGTCGCGCTAGGACTTCGAGCTCACCGCTTTGATGGCCTCGACGAATCCCGAGCCGATGCGCTCGATTTCAGACTCGGTGATGGTAAGGGGAGGCGAGACCGCCAGCGAGCTCACCAAGGGACGGATGAGGATCCCGCGCTCACGCATTGCCAACTGTATATTGACGAGCGCTGCGGGATTTGCACTGCGGTACTCCGGGGTGATTTCCACGGCGCCAAGAAGTCCCAGGCCTGCTCTCACCTCTGCGACGATGGGAGAGTCCAGGGTGATTCGGAGCGCTTCGGCAAGGGGATTCTCCAGCTCTTTGCCCTTGGGAATGAGCTTTTCGCCCTCGAGGATATCAAGATTAGCCATTGCCGCGGCACAAGCGATGGGATGACCTGCGTAGGTGGGTCCATGACGAAAAGCCGCCCCTTTGCCGGAGAAGAACGGTTCGCTCACCGCAGCTGAAACGATCACTCCTCCGAGAGGGATGTAGCCACTGGTGATGCCCTTGGCGAAGGTAATCATGTCTGGCACCACGCCAAAGCGTTCCGGGCCGAACCACTCGCCAAGGCGCCCGAAGCCGCATATCACCGAGTCGATGACCAGCAACGCGCCGATCTCGCGGGTAATTTCGCGCATCCGCTCGATGTAGCCCTCGCCGGGGAGATGAACCCCTCCGGCGCCGATTACCGGTTCGACGAAGACCGCGGCAATCTTATCTGCCCCCGCCTCTGAGGCGAGGCGCAGGAGGTCTTCGGGGTCGTCTCGGTCAATGATGGCCACGCCTTCGATTAGGTCGCCATATCCCACCCGGTTGGGGGCGATGCCGGCAAGCGAAGTTCCAAAGCCATGGGTGCCGTGGTAGCTATCGCGTCGCGAGACAACGATTTGGCGCTCCGGAGCTCCAAGTTCGAAGAAATAGCGTCGCGCGAGCTTGGCGGCGGTGTCGATGGCGTCGCCGCCACCGGAACCGAAAAAGACTTTCGAGCCCGGCATCGGGGAGAGTTCGACGACACGCGCCGCGAGAGCTTCGGCGGGCTCGTTGGTCACGTCGGAAAAGGTGGAATAACAGGCGAGCTTATTTGCCTGGGCGGCGATAGCCTCAGCGATCTCGCTCCTGCCGTGTCCAACATTTACATACCACAGTGACGCGGTGGCATCGAGGTACTCACGCCCCGAGTCGTCATAGACATAGTTTCCCTGGGCGCGCGTGATGGTAAGGCGGTTCGCGCTCACCTCGGCCATGTTCGCAAATGGGTGCCAGAAAGCTGTCGGCTGCATGTTTCCTCGTCTCGGATGAAGCTTTGTTGCATTCAAACTACCACCGCCGCACCACATATCAGGGACCACATTGCGCTTGGAATTTGAGAAACCTGCCCTTAAGCGCGAGATCGCGAAACTCTCGATGGCCAAGCCATGAGATCGGGACCCAGCGGATCTCAGATCGGGGGCGATACTCGCAATGCGAGGTAGAGATCTACCAACTCGGAGAAGTTCTCGAGGTCGATCCCGTGTGACTCTCGCACTTTGTTGAGGCGATAGCGCATCGAGTTGGGGTGGATACCCAGTGTGGCCGCGCCACGATTGATGTCAAGATTGGACTCTAGGTAGGCTCGAACCGTGATCACGGAGGTCTTCTCAAATGCCAGTTGGCCCTGGCGCTCGGTTTGTTTTTCTAACAGGAGCTTCTCGTCTGCTTGTGCGATGAGCCAGGTGACCATAGAGCAGTTGGAGAAGTGCAGCACGCGGGGGGTGATCTGCGACGCTCTGGATTGATCAGCGGAGTTGTGCGAAAAGCGCATCACCTCCACCAAAGCTGCACACGCTTCGCGGTAGCACTCCGGGAAATTGCCCACTGAACTTACCGGAGCGGAGACTCCAAAACTGAAATGCGACCCTCCAAAAGTGTCGAGAAGGAGAGTCTCGAGGGCAGCTGGATCGCATTGGGTTATCACTACCGCGTGCTCGGAGTGGATGTCCCAAATCACCGGAGCCCCCGGATCTCCCAGGTTGTCAAGGCGATCATCAAGATATACATGAGCCCCCATCGCCAAGTCGCGCGTGGCCGATGCGCACGCGACATAGACGGGCCGGGAGAAGTCGATTCCCAGTTCGTAGAGGTGCTCGAGGGTGGAGCGGGATCCCCGCGGAGCCAGGCCTTTGGCCGGCTTTATTCCGCAAAGCTCGGCAATGAGGGCGCGCTGGGTGGCACGATGCTCCGCCTTCTTGTCGCTGCGCGTCTCAAGGGCGATAGAGAGGATATGGCCTGCTGATCTTATTAGCGGCAGGGAGAGGTTGAATCCCGGCTCGCTCGGCGAATCCAGCGTCTTTACCAGGGCGAGCCAGAGCGGGGCCTGGGTGGGCGATACCACCGCGATAGCTAAGGCGGGACCCGCGGAGGTGGAAAATTCAATCAGTTGGGTAAGGGTCGACAACTGGGGCTGGTACGGGTGTTCGGTGCGCTTGCCAGATGTCTTTGGTGGGGTGCCGCCACGGCCCGAGGATGTTAACTCCGAGCCGAGCCGCGCAACGATTTCAGCGCCAACTGCCTCGCTTAGGGCATCGCTTGAGGCGACCAATTCACCGCTGGTGTCGAGCAGAGCGACATCGGCGGGGATCAAGGGGGCAAGACGATGAATCAAAGACCGCACCGCATCTTGACTGAGCAGTGCGTCGAGGAGATAGTCCTGGACCGACACGAAGCGGCGTAAAGCATTGACGTTGGGAGAGAGCAGCGCCTGATTCACAAAGGCGATGATCTCCGCGAATCCAGTAGCGAAGGGAACCGTGAAGACGGGAAGGCCATACTCCTCGGCGGCCTCCATAAGCGCCACCGGGACGGCGCGAAAGTTGATATCGAGTGCGAAGCCGAGCGCGGTGATGCCCGCTTGGTGAAGTTCTGCGACCAGTTCGCGCTGCTCCTCAGGTCGCCCTTTGAGGCGAAGCCCCGTGGTAAGGGCGATCCAGTGGGCGGAAGACCACCGCGTTGGTCGAGAGATCTCAAAGGAGTGCGCACCTGTGACGGGGCGGGCCAGCACCGAGGTGTCCGAAGTGACGAGGTGGAGTCCCAAGCTCGGCTGAGAAAGGATCTCCGCAAGGGTTAATTGTGCCGTGTTTTGCCCCCGATTGTCGCCCATCTTCATCCCCGTTCCGACCCGGGTACTCTCCCGGGCCACGCGCCGTAGGTGCCATCTCAACCGCGCCTAAAGCTCCCGCTCCATGGCATGAGTGAAAAGGCGCGCCAACCTCTCGGTTGGCTGGTACTTTCTGCCCAGCGCATGCCCGAATCCCAAAACTTCGCAAGAATTCTCGCTCATTTTAGTAATTTTTTACAATCGCGCCCAAACCGAGCCCCCAGCAAGAAGGAGATCTTTTGCGCGCCGAGCTTGGCGAGATTCGCGTCTTGGTGCTTGGGACGCAGCTGGGCTCTCTCCCGCGGCGATTTTGCCAAGATCGAGCACCGGCGATCGATGACGAAGCGTTGTTGGATAACTTTCCCATCGGGGCATCGCGGTTCTTTAACTTTGAAGACGCCGGCGTATCTAACACAGTGGCGCCCTTCGGGAACGGCTTGGAGATGGCTGAAATGGCAGCTTTAGTCTCCAGAGGGTCGCGCCGATAAGGCTGCGCTGCGCACGACAATTCCAAGGAGCGGATACCGGCAACGGGTTGTGTTATCTGGGCTCGCTCGGCTAGGGCGCGGTAATTACGCCCTGAGCGCGGAGGCGATCGGGAGCCTAAAGCCTCGAGAGGCGCGAGTCATCTAGACACGGCAAGTGCATGGAGATAAGCTACCCATTGGTAACAGTGCCGTAGTCGAGATTTGAGTCGGGCATTGTCGGCTTGTGCTTTGGCAATCTTCAAGGAGGTCCAAGATGGACTATCAAGGAATTTTTCCGCCGGTAAAGGTTTTTGACGATTCGGACATCTACCGCGATTCCCAAGGAGTACTTCACTACACCCATCAGGCGGAATCTCTTCAGGAGATGATGGTGAGCGCCGCTGCGAGCCACGGAGACATCACCGCCCTCCAAGAGGTGGACGGGGACGGGATCAGCTATGACGAGCTGATGGATAGAATCCAGCGCACCGCAGGGGGCCTGGCGGCCTTGGGGATAGCTCCGGGAGATCGCGTGGGGATTTTGCTCAACAACTCTATTGATTGGGTGGTAGCTTTTTTCGCCATCGCTTTCGCCGGCGCGGTCATCGTCCCCATCAATACCAGACTCGCCGAGCGCGAGATCGACTTCATTATTTCGGACTCGGGAACTAAATATCTCTTTCGCCCGGGCGAGGCTTTTCCCTCCGGTGAGCCCATGCGCTACTTGGAGTCCAAGCGCGGCGACCTCGCGGGGATTCTCTACACCAGTGGCACCACGGGTTTTCCCAAGGGCGCCATGCTATCCAACGACAACTTTCTCTCCAATATCGAGACCGGCATTCGCGTGGTTCCACTCACGCGTGAACCGCTGAAGAGCTTGGTCTCGGTGCCGCTCTTTCATGTTACGGGTTCAAATGCGCAGATGATTCCCACCCTTGCTCTCGGCGGCACCTTGGTGATCATGCCAGCGTTTGAAGTCAAATCGTTTATCTCGGCTATCGAGCGCTACCAGATAGACACTATGATCTCGGTGCCGGCGATCTATTGGTTTGCCCTCGCCCAGCCCGAGTTTGCCAACTTGGATACTTCGGGGGTTCGCTATGTCCTATACGGAGGTGCGCCGATGCCTCCCGATCTGGTGCATCGTCTCATGAAGGCCTATCCCAACGCTCGCGTCGGTAACGGCTTTGGACTTACCGAGACTTCCTCAATCGCGACGTTTTTGCCCCACGAGTATGCCGAATCACACCCCGAGTCGGTGGGATTTCCTGCTCCCACTACCGAGGTAGATCTCTTCGAGGTGGATCCTGAAACAGGGGTAGGAGAACTCTTGATACGCGGGTCCAACGTGGCAATGGGGTACTGGAATAATTCCCAATCTACTGCGGCAACCTTCGAAGATGGTTGGCTGCATTCCGGAGATATGGCCCGCATCGATCCAAACGGCTTGATATCGATCGTAGATCGCAAAAAAGACATGATTAATCGCGGTGGCGAGAACGTCTACTGCGTGGAGGTGGAAAACGTCCTCGCGGAGTTCCCCGGGGTTTTCGAGGTCGCGGTGATGGGGGTTCCCGATGAGATGATGGGTGAAAAGGTCGGCGCCGTGGTGGTGCCGGTACCTGGAGTTTCATTTGACGTTGGGGCGATGGTGGACTTTGCGCGCACCAAGTTGGCCGACTATAAGGTTCCCCAATACGTATGGGTCAAGCAAGACATGCTCCCGCGCAATCCCGGCGGCAAGGTGCTCAAGCCTCAACTTCGGGCCGAAGCAAAGTGGGGGATGGCGATCTTCTAAGGCCAGGGGGTGAGGATATTTCGCCTTTAGAGATGGTCATTAGCCTCGCAAGCGACGGCGCAGATGCATTTGCCCCCGGAAGACACTGCGCGGCCGACTGAGATGTGGATCGGGCAAGGTTTTGTGCGGTTTATGTCGGCCGAGGAGCAGTGCAAAGACAAAACTAGTCAGCGGGTTGCTGCGCGCGAGTAGGAGAGGCCTGGCATCTCCCGCCGAGATGAGAGCGATGCTTGAGCGCGCGGCGCGCTTGTGGCTCGAGCCGCTTGGGGATCGGCGGTGCCTTTTTCAGCCGTGCCCTGGGGTGAGTTTCACTTCGCCGACCGGGGTGGACGAAGTCCTTGCCCTCGCTGGCGGCGGTCGTGGGCGCAGAGGTGATGCTTCTGCGCAATGGCCGAACGTAATCGCAAAGTGTTGCCAGTTGCTAGGGTCGTCTCGCGCTGTGGGCAGTCTCTAGGTCTGCGACGTCGCCCTCGCAGGTTTGGCGCCCCAACACATCAGAGAATATCTACCACGCCTTTTGCTCGAGTGAGGAGGGCATCTGGCCTCAAGGTGGTGGCATTATTAGCTATGGTGGTTGCGGTAAGACGGTTCGGAAAGGGTGCAGATGGCGATCGTAGAGGCGGTTCGGGGAGAAATAGATTCGCGAGATCTCGGCTTTACCTTGATGCACGAGCACATCTTTGTGCTTTCGCCAGAGATCCAGCAGAACAGCCACACCGAATTCGGAGACGAAGCTGCGCGGATTGCTGCGGCGATCTCGCGGCTCAATCAGCTATCCGCGGCTGGGGTGAACACCTTGGTCGATCTGACCGTGATCGGGCAGGGGCGCTACATCCCCCGGATCGAGGCGATTGCCAGAGAAGTATCGATCAACATCATTGTGGCCACGGGCTTATACACCTACAACGAGGTGCCCTTTTATTTTCAAAATCGTGGCCCCAAAACTTTGATCGGCGGCGAGGAGCCGCTCGTGGAGCTCTTTGTCCGTGATATTAGAGAAGGCATCGCCGATACCGGAGTGAGGGCAGGCATCCTCAAGTGTGCCACCGACTCCCCAGGGGTTACCGCCGGTGTGGAGCGGGTGCTTCGAGCCGTGGCGGTGGCACACCGCCAAACCGGAGTGCCAATATCGACCCACTCCTTTGCGATGGGCCGTACCGGTCTCGAGCAGCTGCGCATCTTCGACGAGGAGGGGGTCGATCCCTCTCGCGTGATCATCGGCCACAGCGGTGATACCAACGACGTGGGATATCTTCGCGAACTTGCCGATCGGGGATGTTATCTGGGGATGGATCGCTTTGGCTTTGATCTGCGGCTTCCATTTGAGGAGAGGGTGGCCACCGTGACCAAGATGTGCGAACTTGGCTATAGCGCAAACCTGGTGCTTTCCCAAGACGCGGCCTGTCACAACGATTGGCTCGATGATGCGGTCGTGGCTTCGTTGATGCCGCGCTGGGACTACTTTCATCTCAGTAATGACGTCATTCCGGAGTTGCGCCGCCGCGGGGTGACCCAAGGCCAGATCGATGAGATGACCATCGACAACCCTCGCAGGATCTTTGAAGCCAACACCAGCTACTGACGGGTGGGCCCCGCCGAGACCTTGGTGTGGGCCCATCGAGCGCGCAGCGTCGCGAGGAGTTCTCTCGTCAAGGTCGCGCTGAGCTGGATGCCCCAGGCGCCAATTCGGCGAGATTTCATCGCGCCAAAGGCG
>JAKASN010000094.1 GCA_021819025.1 Actinomycetes bacterium
AAAAAACTCCGCGGCCCGAGGTGAATCTCTCGCCATGGCTGAGTCTCTCTCGCAGCGGCGGCTTTGGAAGCGCGAGCTTGCTCCCGGGTCGCAATTGCCAGGCGAGTGCCTATCGAACCGTCCCTATGGCGGAGGGCTTCAAGAGCGCTTCGGTGGCGATAGGCGCCCGCTGGGAGGCTCGCTTGGGACGCCATGGTGTAGCTGGTCATGAGGTCTCCGAGGGGGTGGATCAAAGCGAGAGGCGCGTTGCCAATAGAGACCTCGAGAGTGTCAGCGACGTCGGCGCAACGATCATCGATCTGCGTGACGGTGGCACAGGGCGTGGGACTTCGACGGTGCGCGACGATGACGTGCACAGCTGCGCCACTCTTCCTTTGAGCCGGGGCGAAGTTGGCCTAAAGCGCCACGCCAGCTCGGTTGGAGTGGCGCAGGCGGCAAAAGAAACCTCCGGGTTGGCCGTTGCGGGAGCTTCGCGGCGCAAAGCAGTGGTGCGAAAGAGCGCCTGGATCGTCGATCCCATTTCCCGGGTGGGGATAATGTTGGCGCTGCCCGGTTTTGAGGTCACCGTAATTGGCGAGCAGCCCCGAGCCGACGAGCCCGAGACGGGGGGTGCCATGGTGGAGGTGCTCGTCGAGGAAAGGGTGCGTCTCATCTCGGCCTGGGCGCTACAACCTAGCCCGATGGCTCCGGCAGAAGGAGCGAGTGCGCGGTGATGCTCCTCGCCTGGTCTCTTCGCACCCGCCGAAGGCTCCCAAGGCCGATCGGTTCCGGGGAGGTCCTGCGCCACCATGACCTCCATTGAAGATTGCCTGGGACGAGATTGTTCTAGTTTGTGACCTTTTCGTCCGAAGAGTAATAGAGGTGCTGTTTTTTGCTGAGGTGGTAATTGACACTGCAGCGCTAGGCCCGTCATAGTGACCGAGGATAATCCCTTGACAACCGCTAGAGGAAGTAGATTCGATGCATCGACAACCACGTCGTGGTGCTCGCCTCTAACTCCAAGAGGCTTTCACCCCACCATGCCGAATCCAAACCTTGAGGCGTGTTCCCCAGGAAGCGGCCCCGGTGAGTGACCTTATTCCAACCTCTGAGGAAGTTGAGAAGTACTCTGTCGACCGCCGCTATCTTCTCGCCCAGATGGAGTTGATGTTCGACATTCTCTCCGCTGCGTTAGGCACCGATTCCAACCTCGTGGATCTCGAGCAAGCAGGCGGACCCTACATCACCGCCGAAAAGGCCAAAGCCATCGCCGCCACGGAGCGAATGCGCTCCTACGCGCTCACCCCGCGTTCTGAAGAACTCATTCGCCAATCCCAGCAGATCGAAGCCGAGGCTCAGCTCGCCGGTACTCCGCTTGCCATCGAGCGCCTCGCCCTTGCCACCGGGATGAGCGAGACTGAACTTGAAATCATCCTCGTTGGAGTTGCCGCGGAGCTTGACGATCGCTTCGAGCGGATCTTCGGATACTTGAACGACAATCTTCACCACAACTATCCCAGCCTTGCGCTGATTGCGAAACTGTGGGGATACGACCCCATCTCGGCGGAATTTCGCCTCGCGCTCTCCTCCGGCGGTGCGATATTTTTGCACCACCTCGGAGAGATCGTCTGGGACGAGCAGCCCTTTCTTTCCCGAGGGCTGAAGATCTACGATGTCGTGGTGAACTTTCTCCTCGGGAACCCCTCCCTCGACGCCGAATTGGTTTCGGTGATGACCGAACCTGAGCTCGGGGCGAGCCCCATCGAGGGTCTCGGAGTCGCCGCGACTAAAGCCGGATCGGCGTGTTATGTGCAAGGCAGCGATGCCAGCCGGGTCGCGGCACAGATTTGCAAGAGCTTGAACGACGTGGCCTGGGCACCATTCTTCTACGACTTGCGCAAGGCGGTCGCCAAGCGCGCCGACGTGATAAGGCAGTTCGACCTGCTCGCCAGAGACGCCCGGCTCCTTAGTGCAGCCGTGGTGGTGGGGCCGATCGACTTGCTTGGGCCTGAAGACCTCGCCCATCTCGACAAACTCATGGATCGCGGTTTTCCCTTGGTGCTATTTGGCCAAAAGGAATGGCCCTCTCTCGGCTATCTCAAGGATCCGGTGACCTTTTAGCCGCCTGAATTGGCTCTTGGGGCCCATCTTTGCGGCACCACGACTTTGCTGAGCTGGACGATAGTAGCTCGGCCGATCTGGCGGTTAGCCTGTAAGCATCAATTGAAACGATTTACATGGAGTGATTGACGTGGAGCAGAGCCCGGCAAAATTGGCATTTCTAATTCTCAGCGACGACCCAGCTCGAGCGATTCCCGGCTTAGTGATGGCTTCGCGCCTCAAGCAGAATCGCGGAGCCGACGTCAGGGTGCTCTTCTTTGGGCCGGGGGTGAAGCTCGCCGCAAGCGGGGCCGTCGACGAACAGGTCAAGGTATTGCAAGAGGTCGGGGTTCTCCCCAAGGCATGCCGGGCCAATGTGGAACAGTATGGCATCTCCGATGAGATTGCCGCGCGTCCGATTGAGCTTTTAGCGGCAGGAGCAGAGGTCGAGGAGTTCCACCAGCTCGGCTACACGGTATTGAGCTTCTAGGACCCATCGCCACGACGCGCTGGCGAGCGGGGCTATTGCGTCTAGCTCGAGCCCCGTTCCATGGTGGTACTAGAGGAGTTCGAGCTCCCATGCTGGCGGGCGTCGCCTTTGTTGCTCAACATCTCACACCATGGCCCTAATGTTGCCTTGGGTGTAGCTTGGAGTCTCCCGGCACCGGTGTTGCGCGATCGGAGCTGTTCTGGAAGTTGCACGGGGCGAAGGCTCCCATCCAAGGGCAACTTGTGGCCAGCGCGGCTCGCTCGGCGCTGCTCTTTGTCACAGCTGAGAGCTGGCGCAAGCGCGAAGGTTCCCCCTTGGCGATTGGCGCAGATGACTCTGGACGCAGCTGCACCATGGCGATTGGGGGAGCTCGTGCCGAGCTCTGGTCATTTCGCGAGATGGGGATGCACCCAAACGAAAGGCGCACCTAACGGCCGAGCCCAGCGAGGCCGATGAGCGGGTAGCGGGTTTTCAATGTGGGCAGGTGGAAGAATCTCCCGTCAAAAACGCGAAAAACCATTGCTTCGACAGTGGCGCCCACCGGTGGGCTTTGTGGCAAAAGCCCAAGCCGTTGGAGGTGACGCCACGGCCGCTAGGCATCGATGTGGCATAGCTTTTTATGGGCCGAGGGTGGCCAATAACGCCAAGGGCGAGCCCGATGAGTTCGGGTCGGGGCAAGCTAAGGATCTTTTGCTGTGAAGCGGGGTCTTTGGCCCGATCGGGGCATGGGAGCCAAATGACTCGAGTGCAATGGTCAACTTGGCTTTGCTGGCGCCGCGGTGGTGATTTGAGATAATCTCCTAGACATGACTCCAGAGAAGTTTGCCAACCTCGTGAGCTTGCGCCGCGTGCGAGACCAAATTGACGCCAACTACGCTCAAGCACTTGACGTTGCGGCGATGGCGTCCATGGCGGCGATGTCGAGCGCACACTTCTCGCGCAGTTTCCGCGCTAGCTATGGTGAGGCTCCCTACTTTTATCTCCAGACGAGACGTATCGAGCGCGCCAAGGCACTTTTGAGAAAGGGCGAATCGGTCACCGATACTTGCTTGGCGGTGGGTTATCTCTCCTTCGGTTCGTTTAGCACTCTCTTTAGAACACTGGTGGGCGAGTCGCCCTCGAAGTATCGACAACGTGACAACCGCGAGGTTGAGGCTCTACCAACTTGCGTGAAGATGATGGCCACCCGCCCGCGTCATAGTTCGACAAGTCTTTGAGTGTCGCAAATCTCTGTGTGAGACCGTCCAAGTGCCCCCGTTCCTCGACGTCTTGTGGCGGGGGCTTAATTTTTTAACTAAGCAGGATCGAAGAAGTTCGCGGGGATGGCTTGGCCTACCATAATTGACATGGCAGTTACCCTTTCTTCAATGTTCATACCCGTCCACGACCCCGATGCCGCCCTCGGCTTTTATCGTGATGTGCTCGGTCTCCAAGTGCGTGCCGACGTTGCCGCCGATGGCTTCCGCTGGGTCACCGTGGGAGCCCCGGGCCAGGACGTCGGGATTGTGCTGTTTCAGCCCCATGGAGGTCGGTCGCAGGCCGAAGGAGACGCCCTCTTGGCTCTGGTGACACAGGGCTCGCTTCAGGCGGCGATCTTTCGCAGCGACGACCTTGACGCCACCTTCGAGCAAGCCCGGGCATCAGGCGCCGAAGTGCTTCAGGAACCCACCTCCCAGCCCTGGGGAGTTCGTGATTGCGCCCTGCGCGATCCCTCGGGGAATCTCGTGCGCATCCAACAAGGCTGACCACTGCGGCGCGCCGTTGCTAAAAAAAGCCTCGAGATTATCCCGGGTGAAGCGGCCTCTGCTTGCTATCGATCAAAGTTCTCGCTGGCGCCCTTGATCTTGAATCTCGGCTGCGGGGCACCACCAGTAGCAGAGTCGTCGCGCGGGCTTCGCAAATGCTCGAATCTCACCTGGAGGTGGCGCTTTGAGGAGTTGTCGATGTGCTCATGACTGAGAGCTCAAGTTGGCACTCCGCGTGCCACCTGCCAAAAGTGCTCCGGGTCGCCTGCATGACAGAACGAGGACCGGCGATGGCTTCTCTCACCCGCTCTCAGAGATTTCTTTAGCTCTACCACGAGGTGCTTTGAGGCACCTTCGCACTTCCTTGGGTTGCGAAGCGGCCCGGGAAGTCTGTGAGATAAAGCGATGCTCGGCCGAAAGCGGCGGCATTTACTTCACTCGCCTGCGAGATCCCGGTGTCGAAATGCAATTCCGCCAGCTGTTGCGGTAAGGATCCCCACGGCACCCATGACAAGATTGGCTTGCCAATTGGGTGCAACCGCAGGGGTGGAAGCCATCTGATGAAATAGCGAGGTGTCGAGGACCCAGTGGCTGACGGCGCCGATACCCCCGACGATCTCCACCAGGAGCGACCATCCCAATACGATGTAAACCACCGTAGATAAGCTGCGTGGCGCGACGCCGAGGGCGAGTGTGCCAATACCGATAATTGCCAAGGCTGGGAAAGTGATGTTGAGCCCAGCGTCGAGGGCGGTTTTGAACCCCAAGCCGGAATCCTGAGTTGCTGCGCCCGCCCAGGCGAAGATCCCCGCCAGCATCGCCGCAACAAAGATCGTCGCCATCGCGACCAGGAGTCGCCCGCTGAGCCAGCGCGAGCGAGATACCGGTCGGACCAAGAGGTTTTCCAGGCGTCCCGATGCTTCTTCTGATCGTACGGAGGTCATTTGGCCAGCCGCAGCAAAGCCAACCATTACCGCCATGATGAGAAAGCACACCCCCAGAATCGCTGTTACGCCGCTGCCGGTGGCTCCGAGCTTGGAGAGCACCTCTTTCATCGAGGCTCCCGAGACGGTGGCTCCGGCGGATTTTGCGATCATCCCATAGAGCAAGCCGGTAACGGCAATCGCCACCCACCAGCCAGTCGCTACAGACCGAGAAATCCGTGTCGAGAGTCCCAAAGGGCTCATGAGCAGTCCGAGACGAGGAGGACTGGCGTCGCGCTCAGCAACGATCGCTGCACCGACATCGCGCCTCCCGGCGAGATATCTCGCCAAGAAGGCCAATATCGCGATCGAAAGAGCAATCGGCACCAGAGCCAGAGGCGCTGGATTTGTGAGAGGCCGGAGCTCCTCCACCCAACCAAGCGGCGAGAGCCAGACGAGAAAATGCACGCCGAGCCCGGCGTCGGCGAGCATGCGGATCGCGTAACTTACCCCGAGAATCAGCGTGGCATAGGCCGCCGCCTGACGCCGCGTCGCGCCAAGCTGGCTGGTGAGCGCGCCTACGGCGAGGAAGATGGCAGCCGCAGAAACCTCCGCAAGGGCGAAAAAAAGCGCTGGGCCGGGGGCAATGTCGATCTTTGCCGAAGTCCCCGTGGCGACGGTTATCGCCGCAGTGAGGGCCCAAAACGTCACCATGCCTAAGCTAAGCCCGGCGAGAACTTGGGTGAGGGCGCGCTTGGGAGTGACTTGGCCTGCGAGGAGGAGTTCCCATCGGCCCATCTCCTCTTCGCCGCGCAGCATCTTGGTGCTCGTTAAAAGTCCCCAAACCGCACCGAGAATCATCAGCATCATCGAGACTTTGAAGACGGTGAAGCCTGCGACGGTTTGTAGTCCCGGAGCCGGTCCGAAGAGGGCACTGGTGGCGTTGTTGGATCCGTAGGTGGCCGCAAGGGCGTTTCGCTCGGCCTGAGTCTTGTAGATGCTGGCATAGCTGATCGCTGCAGAGGCGATCGAGACCCCAAAGATGGCACCCCAAAGAAGTCCCGATCGCACTGCTTTGCGAGCGCTAAGTCGCGCGATAACCGTGGTGGGGGAGCGCTGTAGCTTCATCGGAGCTACCGCGGCGATCTCAATGCCCGACATCGTGCGTCTCTGAGCGGCTTTCGCCGCCATATTGAGCGAGAAAGAGCTCCTCCAGAGTCGGCTCTCGACTGAGAAGCTCAATTACCCCGGCGTCTGCCAAGACTTTTAGGAGAGGTTGCGGCGAGCCGTGCACGTTACATCGAAGCAAGCGCCCTTCGATGCGGACCGAAGATACCCCTTCGATCCCCGAGATGTCCGGGACCACGTCGGCAAAGGTCGCCTCGACGCTTAGGGCGGAAAGGTGCTTCATCTCGTCCAAGGATCCCAGTTCGACGAGCTTGCCCCGACGCAGAATCCCAACTCGATCGCAGAGGGCTTCGACCTCGCTCATGATATGGGAGGAGAGAAAGACGCTTTGCCCCCGACCCCGAGCTTCACCGATACTGCGGCGAAACTCTTGTTCCATGAGCGGGTCTAAGCCGTTGGTCGGCTCGTCAAGGAGGAGAAGATCAGCTCGGGTCATGAGCGCGGCGATGAGAATGAGCTTTTGACGGTTTCCCTTCGAGTAAGAACGCACCTTCTTGGAGGGGTCGAGATCGAATCTTTCGATCAGCTCATCGCGGTACTTCTCGTCCACCCTTCCTTGTACTTGACCCAAAAGGTGTAGAGTTTCGCTGCCATTTAGTGCTGGCCAGAGGTTCGCTTCGCCCGAGACAAATGCCAGGCGGCGATGAATCTCCACAGCGTCGTGCCAGCTGTCGAGGCCAAATACCTTGCTC
>JAKASN010000095.1 GCA_021819025.1 Actinomycetes bacterium
GTTGATTTATCCACCGGGATTGGTGACCAAGCCGATCATCGCGCTTCTGGCGAAGGACCACAACGTGTTGGCCAATATTCGCCGGGCTAGCGTCGACGAGGGAACCGGATGGCTGGTGTGCGAACTCGAAGGAGATGCTCAAGACCTCAAGGGTGGCCTTGCATTTCTGGCCGAGACCGGCATCGAGGTAGAGTCGCTGGGTGACGTCGTCGAGTCGTGACCTGGAGCTCTGCGTCCCCTAGCGCCGATTTCGGCCCCTCGAGACCGTCCCCTGGCGCTCCCAAGCCATCTTGAAGCTGCGGGGAGTTGCAGATGGCGCGGCTTCGAAAAAGATGCAATCGGCTTCGCAGCTCTCCGAGCCGAAAAAACACGCAGACCTATCTTGGTACTGGTGTCGGCACGCGAGATCGCTCATTACCCCATGGTATCGCATCCGCAGATTTAGAACTTAGGGTAAATAGTCCCCATGAGAAGGTAGGTGGAACGAGATGGATGTCGCGAGAAGCACCCTGTTGCGCTGGGCAGAAGCACTTTCTGGTTCAGCGCGTACCGGCATGGGCTTTACCGAGAGCCTTTATGAGACCGAGCGCTTCGAGGAGATTCTCCACGTGGCATCAGAGATTCGCGTTGCGGCTGAAGTTGGGGGAGCGGGAATCGCTAGCGACGCCACTGGCGACGAGATCTACGACCACTGGCTTTCCGAGGTCGGCAAAGGCGTACCGGGATACGTCACCCCCAAGGCCGCGGTGGCAGCCATCGTAGGCAATGAGCACGGAGAGATCCTTCTCGTGCAACGATCCGACTCCGGTATTTGGCTCTACCCCACCGGTTGGGCCGATGTCGGGTACTCGCCAGCCGAGGTAGCGGTCAAGGAGGTTCTCGAAGAGACGGGTATCGAGATCGAGCCGGTTCGCTTAGTCGCAGTGATGGACGGAATGCGCCGAGGTTTTACTGCGGTGCCACTTTACTCGATGATCTTCTATTGTCGCGCCATTGGTGGCACCCTGCGGGCTCATCCACTCGAGACTCGCGACGTGGGATGGTTCAGCCGGGATAATCTCCCGACCCCCATCGCCCATGCCGACAAGTGGGTGCCGATGGCGTTCCGGGCCATCGACGGGCATGTCGATCCCGCTCACTTTGATTCGGTGCGGGTCCCCTTTTGGGCAGGCACAACTCAAGAGAAGTAACGCCGACACCACCGCGGTGAAGCGATTTTACGGCCCGGGCGACTCTGTGGCTTCGAGCAGCTACTCAGTATCGCGGCGAATTTGGCGCAAGTAGTCTTCCGCCTCGTCGATCATGTCGGTAGCTAGCCCCACGGGATCCATGGCCACGTACTCGCTGAGTTCAGAGGCCGACTCTTCGATCTCAGCCACCCCGAGGCGGGCAAGGTAGTTGAAGACCTCATCGTCTGATTCGATGATCTTGGTGATCGTCTCCTCATACTCAGCCACCGCATCATCAAAGTCCCGGGCATCAAGAGTGAGTTTGAAGAGCTCCTCTGCCTTGGAAATCAGCGCTCGGGCAGCCTTGGGAGATGGCGTCTGAATGAGGTAGTGCGGCACTGACGACCACATCACCGCTAAGGGTATCGCAGCGGCATCGAGGCCTACTTGTACCGCGCCCATGATGGTGGTCGGTCCCACGTAGTTGTCCGACATGAGACCGAGGTTGCGCATGAGCTTCGGAGAGTTCGAGCGCACGCTTACTTCAATGGGAAGGGTGTGGGGCGTATGGACAATCTGTCCAGCCAAGAAGAGCACTTCTTCGGGCGCGAAAGCCATGATCGTCTCCACCGCTAACGCGGTGTAACTGCGCCATCCCACGCGAGGCTCTACAAAGCTGATCAGGATCACGTCGCGTTTTGCTTTGCGATCCTTGCCCCGGTAGATATTTACCGTTGGCCACTCGATTTGGCGACTCGAGCCGTCGGTAGTGGAAACAAAGGGCCGATTCTCTTCGTAGTCGACGTAGTTCTCGACGTCCACTTCTCCGATCTGGCGGGTTTGGAAGATTTCGCGCATGTAGCTTAGCGCAAGAAATCCCGAACGCGCTGGATCGTCCTCGCCATCGAAAACTGCGACGACCAAGGGCCTCGTGAGCTTTTGTGGGCGACGAGTTAACCAGCAAATCTCAGCCATATCTACACCTTAGCAAGATCTCGGGACGAACATTTGGATGTTGAGAATGCAAATAGCTCCTCGGTGTGATGTTGTCTGGGAAGCTTTCGACGCCTGGATCTAAGCCGTGGCCAGGTGCGCTTTCCAGGATAGGCCCCATCGTTACGCTTCGTCCGCGCATGGGCCTTGAACAGGAATTCTCCAGCCCAGGGTTTGCTCATCGTCAGGTTGGTGCTTAGATAGTGGCCATGGATGGAGAAATCGCAATCACCGAGCTAACCGATCCCACTCTTGAGGATCTCGCCGGAATGAATCGGCTTATCCCACAGCTTTCACGTAGCGCTGCGCCGCTGCATTTAGCGATGCTCAAAGAGATCTGTGCCGACCCCGACGTTGAGCTCTACCTTGCTCGGCATCAAGGGAGGATCGTCGGCTCCTTGACGCTGCTGGTCTTTCAGATTCCCACTGGCACCCGAGCCATAATCGAAGATGTTGTGGTCGACCAAGAGCTCCGCGGGAAGGATATTGGCGGGTCGCTGGTTCGCCATGGCCTTGGGCGTGCGCAATTGCGTGGCGCTCGCACGGTGGACCTCACCTCGCGACCGGATCGTGTCGTGGCGAATCGGCTCTATCTCAAGCTTGGTTTCGTGGCCCGCAACACCAATGTCTACCGGTTCGCCATCGACAATTGAGAGATGCGTGGAAAATCTACCTGGATAAGTAGTGGCTAGTTGGTGATATCGGGGAGAATCGCGCCGAGGGATGTCCTCAACAGCCAAGCCAGCCACAACCTTCGCGAGGTTACGGCCCACTTCCCTAAGTCGCGAGGCGCAACTTTAGCACTGTGGCGGCTTCGCGTCACAGGGGCTTTGGAGAAGAACCACTCGAGGTCTCTACTTCTAGGGGGCAGTCTCGAGCCGCGCCCGTCTGCCACGGGAGACTTTCGCCACTCTAAATGTTGAAATTTGTTTTGATGCGGCAGGACTCGGGGTGTTCCCCCCGAGCATGCGGGCGGGCTGAAGGCGCATCCAGGGTGCTCTTTTTGCGATCGCCGAACCGCGCTCATAAGCTCGCCAACACCGAATGGCCTTTAGGCGCTTCACGGGCAGCGGCACAACCCTACTGTTACGTGAGAGTATCTTTGCCAGGCTAGAGTGGTGGGGTGAATAGCGACATGCATCAAATCGGGGAGGTTGCCGAGACTACCGGATTGTCTTTGCGTACCATTCGCCACTATGAAGAGGTGGGCCTGGTGCCACCTTCGGGACGCAGCTCCGGCGGGTTTCGGCTCTACGCCGATGAAGACATCGAACGGTTGCGGCTCGTGAAGCACATGAAGCCACTCGATTTTTCGCTCGAGCAAATGCGCGAATTGCTCGAGTTACGGGATCAGCTGGCCTTAGAGGTCGATGACCACCAGCGTGTTGGTCTGCTCGAAAGGCTTGAGATGTTTGCCTCGGACGCTGATCGACGATGCGAGACGCTGCGCGAACAGCTCGCCGCCGCGAAGTCGATGGCCGAAATGTTGCGTCGCGAGGCACATTTGCGTACCTCGGCGGTAGCTAGGTGAGCCTAACTGTCGATGCCGACGTGGCAGTTTTAGCCGAGGCCGATCGGCGCCGGACCTTCGCGATCATCAGCCATCCTGACGCCGGGAAGACCACCCTGACTGAAAAGTTCCTCCTCTATGCGGGGGCGGTGGTCCAAGCTGGCGCAGTCAAAGCGCGAGCTGGGAGGCGCCGGGCCACCTCTGACTGGATGGGTATGGAGCAAGAGCGCGGCATCTCCATCACCTCTAGCGTGCTGCAGTTCACCTACCGGGGCCACGTTGTGAACCTACTTGATACCCCGGGACACCGTGATTTTTCCGAGGACACTTACCGAGTGCTCGCGGCTGCGGACGCCGCAATTATGGTCCTCGATGTCGCCAAGGGCATCGAGCCCCAGACACTCAAGCTCTTCGAGGTGTGCCGGTCGCGGTCACTTCCGGTGCTCACTTTCCTAAACAAGTACGATCGGCCCGGGCGCGACCCGCTGGAGCTTCTTGATGAGATCGAAGCGCAGATTGGACTACGTCCTACCCCGGTTACCTGGCCAGTGGGGATCCCCGGAGACTTTCGTGGAGTCATTGACCGCCGCGGCGGCGACTTTGTGCGCTACACCCGCACCGCGCGTGGAGCCACTGTCGCAGCCGAGGAGCGAATTGATTCGGGCCGCGCCGCCCTCGAGGAGGGAGACGCCTGGACTCAGGCGACCGAGACCATAGCCCTTTTCGATGGGGTTGGAGCGACCCTGGACGCGGCGTCGTTTTTGGCAGGTGAGAGCAGTCCCTTGTTTGTTGGTTCAGCACTGACCAACTTTGGGGTGCGGCATCTTCTCGATGCGATCGTGGATCTCGCACCCCCGGCACCGGCTCGACCCGACGTCGCCGGTTCGCTGCGCCCACTCGAGGCGCCTTGCTCGGGGTTCGTCTTCAAGATTCAGGCCAACATGGATCCCGCCCATCGCGACCACGTGGCGTTCTTTCGAGTTTGCTCTGGGCGCTTTACCCGCGGCATGGTCCTCACCCACGGTCCGAGTGGTCGGCCGTTTTCGACCAAGTACGCGGCATCGATGTTCGGTGCCGACCGTGACACCATCGAAGTTGCCTACCCAGGTGATGTGGTTGGCCTGGTGAATGCGAGTGGGCTCCAGATCGGCGATACCCTCTACGAAGCTGCGCCGGTGACTTTTCCTGCCATCGCCACCTTCGCCCCGGAACTCTTTGCTACCGCCCGGCTCAAAGACCCCAGCCGTTACAAGCGCTTTGTTCGTGGACTCACGCAACTCGAACGAGAAGGTGTGGTTCAGGTTCTCCGTGACCCGGGTGGGGACCCGGTGCTTCCCCTTCTTGCCGCCGTCGGCGCGATGCAGTTCGAAGTCTTTACCCACCGCCTCGCTAACGAGTTCGGCGCCGAAGCAGAACTGGTACTTTCGCCATACAAAGCCGCGCGGTGCACCGACGCTGCGAGTGCCGAGCATCTGCGGCGAATCGACGGCGTGCGGGTCTTGGCCCGTGTCGATGGCACCTTGCTCGCCCTGTTCGAGAATGTCTATCGCCTGCAGCGACTCAAGGGGGAACACCCCGACTGGAAACTCGACCCCATTGTTACCGCGGGAGCCAAAGCTTGAGTGGCGAAGTACTTTCTTGGCGAAGACAACGAGGATGATCGACTCGCGAGCGAGCGTGGCTAGAAACTCTAACCTTCAGCGATTGCCTAGGGCATGTCCAGACGCCTTGGTGTGTCCCGATGGCGACGCCGGTAAAGCGATATAGGTGTTGGTTGCCGACGAAGCCCCCGCGGTGCTTGATGGGTGCTGTCACCATAGCGAGGAGCCGGTATCTATCTCTGAGTGCGAGCACTTAGTGCCTTGCGGGCGGATCACCACCACAAAGTGCGCATGGATCTTTGCGCTCTTCTGCGCCGGGACATTACCCCGCCGATGGCGGACTGGCCGCTTAGCTAGAGGGTAGCTCTAACGATAAAGGGGTCGCCATCAACAGGGACTTCCCGACTCCGCGTGGCTTGACCTCTTGCGAGGCAAAGTTGCTTACCCCATCCCAAAATGAACCCAAGCGAAATTTCCGTTCCCACCATTGCTGATGAGGAGGCGCAAAGTCCTCGAGGGCGGCATTATCACCCGAAGACCTATAGGGCAAGATGATCGAAGCCAAGCTCCCGAATCTGCGGCATGAGACCTCGATTGGGGCACTGGTGCAACACCTTAGATGGCGCGATCCAAGAGGCGGGGGTTACCGAATCGCAAGGTCGCCATCTCTCGTCACGTAATGCACTAAATGAGTATTATAATGCACTCATGGACGAAAACATGGCCACCCTTGCTTTGGCGATCGGCACCAAGGTGCGGCACGAGCGACTATCGCGGCACTGGACCCTCGACCAGCTTGCGGAAGCCGCTAGGGTGAGTCGCAGAATGCTGGTAAATGTCGAGCAAGGAGCGGCGAACCCCAGCGTCGGGATTCTCCTTCGGATCAGTGACGCATTAGGAGTCGGACTGCCCGCGTTGGTGGAGTCACCGCAACCCCAGACGGTGCGGGTGACCCGTCGTGGTGAAGGGGCGGCGCTTTGGACCGGCGAGCACGGGGGATGCGGGATCCTGGTGGCCGGGACGGAGCCGCCTAATGTGGTGGAGTTATGGGACTGGACCCTTGGTCCGCGAGATCTCCATCAGAGCGAAGCGCACAGCTCGGGTACCAAGGAGCTGGCGCAAATCCATGAGGGGACAATTGTGCTCGAAGTCGCCGAGCAACTCTTCACCCTTAATGTTGGCGATGCGGTCGCCTTTAGGGGTGACGCAGCGCACTCTTACTCCAACGCAGGCGAGGACTTCGCTCGCTTTTCTCTTGCGGTTTTCGAACCGGGCGTTGGATCGGGACCTCGGTCAGAGTAAAAATGCATAGCGCTTCCACCCTTAGGGAATTTGTTGACCGCGGCCATGTGGATGCGGAAGTGTTCGCGCTGCGTCGAGACTACCGCGTGATATTGCTCGCGGTGGACGGACTTGCTCCTGGCCCGAGCGACCTAGCAAGCGAAGCCCTGCTCGAGTCAGCCGAAGCGGTTTCGCGCGAGGTTCTGCTTGGTAGATCGGCGGAGGAACTCCCGCACGTCGAGGCGTGGCGAGAGGCATACCGTGGCTTTGGGGCCAAGCCGCAACGTACCCGCAATAGCCTCGAGGCGCTCATGCGCCGCGCCCCCACGGGTCTACCGCGAGTGAATCGGCTCACCGACCTCTACAACGCGATTTCCGTGTTGCATCAAGTCCCCATCGGCGGGGAGGACCTCGACCGTTATGTAGGCTCGCCACGTTTGGAACGCGCCACAGGCGAAGAGTTGTTTGACACGGTTGCCGGTGGTCTACCAGTCATTGAGCACCCGGAATTGGGCGAGGTGGTGTGGCGAGACGA